>NZ_QUIK01000022.1:9922-59315 GCF_003480105.1 Clostridium sp. AM42-4 | reverse complement strand
GGCAACTCACACGGCCCTTGTTGTACATTTGACTTGTTGATTTACTGCGGATCTGGCACATCTTCTGGCATTGTGCGGAAGAACTGTACGACCATGGGCAGTGTGATAGCTGCGGCAATGACATCCGCGATAGTCTGGGCCATCTGGATTCCAAGAAGGCCCAATGCGTGGCTGAGGATCCACAGGACCGGAATAAAGACCAGTCCGCTTCGGATCATGGAGAGAAAGGTTGCTTTTCCGCTGCGCCCGATGCTCTGGAACATCATATTTCCGCAGAGGGAAAATGGCATGAAGAAAAGGGCGAAGCACTGGATGCGCAGTGCTGTTGTACCGATTGAGATAACCTCCGGATCATCCCGGAACATTTTCACAATAAAGCTGGAAAAGCCGATTCCGACCAGGGCGGAAAGACTCATAACGACCAGGCTGCTGCGGATGCTGAACCAGAAGGCTTCCCGCACGCGGCTGTATTTTTTTGCCCCGTAGTTAAAAGCGCTGACTGGCTGGAAGCCCTGGCCAATACCGAGCGCGATGCAGAACAGGAACATGATGATCCTTGTGACAATACTCATGGCGGCAATGGCGGCATCGCCGTACGGAGCAGAGCACAAGTTCAGGATCATGACAGAAATGCTGTTGAGCCCCTGGCGCATCAGGCTTGGGAAACCGGTTGCAATGATATTTTTTACATCCGCAAAGCTGTGTGTCACATAGCGGATATGAATGCGGCTCTGGACTTTCCCCTTGAGAAACGGGCTGATCAAGATCGCCATGCTGATGTACTGGGAAACGGCGGTGGAAATACCGGCACCGCGGACCCCGAGATTCAGTCCGAAGATCAGAAACATATCCCCGAAGATGTTGAGAATGCCGCCGGAAGCCAGACCAAGCATGGCAAAGAAGGCCTTTCCTTCGTATCGGAGGATATTGTTCATGACACAGCTGGATGCCATGGCTGGTGCGGCAATAAGAATCCAGGTACTGTATTCAATGGCGTGGGGAAGAATGGAATCAGTGCTTCCCAAAAGCCGCATAAACGGTGCATGGAACAGAAAGCCGAATACACAGATGCAGCCTCCGGCAAGCAGTGACAAAAAGAAGCTGGTGGAAGCAAATACGCGGGCACTTTCCACGTCGTGTCCGCCCAGCTTGCGGCTGATGTTGCTTCCGGCACCATGTCCGAACATAAATCCAAATGCGTTAATGATCGCCATGAGCGCAAATACCACGCCGGTGGCGCCGCTGACACTGGTCCCGAGCTGGCTGACAAAGAAGGTGTCGGCCATGTTGTAGATGCTGGTCACCAGCATGCTGACGGTGGTGGGAAGTCCCAGCCGCAGTACCAGCCGGGGAACCGGGGTTTTTGTCATTTTGTCATATTGTTCCTGTGCGCTGTCTCGTTCCATATTGTCTGTAACCTGCCTTTTGCTTATCGTTTTTTATTAATTCAATTTCCAGTCTTTTAAAGGTTTTAGCTCAATACGGGTTCCATTCGGAAGGGAAAACCAGTGATCGTTGATGACGATTGTAGGATAAGCTTTGATCTTTTCCATAATTTCCGGGATAGAATCGACCGCGATGGAAATGTGATCGTATCCATTCTGGCCGTCGACGCAGATTTCTTTTGTCTCACAGAGCTGTATGCCTTCCTGATACCAGCATTTTCTGGCTGGTTTTTCTCCAATTTCCCGCCACATGTGCATGTCAAATACATCTTCAAAAAATTTCTGTGCTTTTTCATAAGAAGTGGTACGGATTGCTGCATGATCGAGTTTTGCCATAGTATCTTCTCCTGTTTTCTGTTGATTCTTATATTACGATAACGCATTTGGAAGTAAATAGCAAATAGAAAATAGATATGCGGCGCATACAAAATTTGATATAATGATGCTGAGAGGAAAAGGTTTTTGCTTCTGCGATACCGGAGTGTTTTTGCGAAGGTAAATGGGCTGCGCGTGAACCGTACTGTGAATGGTAAGCGGAGTGAAAACCGGAAGAGGAAAAGGTACGGATTACGATGGAGCAGGAACTCTGGAATTGGACAGAATCAGCGGTGGAAATGATCCCGTTTGCGCTGCTGGCTGGTTTTTATAAAGAAAAAGAAATCCGCATTACAAAGCTCTCAGAGGAAGGATTTTGTTTTCGGACTGTACAAAAGATTGAAAAAATCGATACGGATTTTTTGCTTTCTTTTTATGATATGGAATGGAATCAGTATGAGGAGAAAATGGTCCGGGCAATGTGCTGGAAGCTGGAAGGTCAGACGGAGTTCTTCTATGTTTATGCGGTGACTGTAACACAGGAAGATTACTGTCAGGCAGTGCGGAAGCTGTTCGGGCAGTATGACCGCTATATCCGGCTGAAGCTGGAGGAGGACGATGGACTTCTGGCGGAAACACTGACAGGGTATCCGGCTCTGGAGGATGAGGTTTTTGCAGATTCTTTTGCGGAGCAGATGCAGAACTGGTGTGAAGAGACCGGGTTAAACAAAGAATGGGAAGCGGAAATGAGCAGGAAAAATGCGGAAACAGGAGATGTGATGGAGTGCTCCGGGGTAGGGGAAAAGGCAAAAACGAAGCCGGAACAGGAATGCCAACGAAACCTGGAACAGGAGCAGAAGCGAAAAAGCAGCCTGGAAGATGAGGTGGAACTGGCTCTGGAATTGGACCATCCAGCGCAGTATGCGGCATTTCTGGAGCAGGACCTTGCAGAACTTTTGCGCCATTACAAAACGAAAAATTCGATCATAAAACGCTGCTTTTCTCATAAAAATCCAGACCGAATTTACATCGGAAATGCATTTTGTCCTTTGTTATTTCCGGAGGAAGCAGTTCTGTTTGCCATGTTAAAAAAGGCAGAAGAGCAGAAGCTTGCAGTTACGGTTACGTTCTCTTATGTAAGAGAAGAACAGCTGGAATATACAGAAATACTATTGCAAAAATTGGAAGACTGGTGTGCAGAATACGGGGCAGAAATCGAAATTGCAGTGAATGACTGGGCTATGGCAGATATGCTAAAAGAGCGGACCGGACATTTAAAACCGTGCCTTGGCACGCTGTTGAATAAGCGGAAAAAAGACCCGCGTATGGCATACAAAATGGGAGGCCACAGGCTGTTGGAAGAAAATAGTCTGAACACAGATTTCTACCGTGATGATCTAAAACAGCGTTTTGGAATCATACGTTTTGAATGGGAAAGCTGCGGTTATGAGCAGAAGCTTCCAAACGCAGAAAACCATATGCACCTGCCGTTTTACCAGACGAATACTTCTCAGTATTGCACCTTGTATGCAGGGATTTGCTGGAAAGACAGGGGAAAACAGCAGATGGTGACAGAGTGCAGCAGGCTTTGCCAGGCAGCAGCATATCTGTACCCGAAACATTTGCATATGGTGGGGCGTGGAAACTCGTTGTTTGGAATGGATACGGATATTATGAGACAAACCGGCATTGCAAACCAGGATTGGGACAAGACGGTGGCATTTTGCAGGAATCACCGGATCAGCCGCCTGGTGGTGGCCTGCTGGTGGTAAGGCAGATGGATATGGGAAAAGATTCTATGATACCAGGGCGCCAAGGTTTGAAAACTGATACAGGCTTAGTCACAAGAGAATTTGATAAAGGTAGTGGAGAAAGCAAAATAGAAAGAAGACAAAAGCAGTAAAACAAAAGCAGTAAGACAAAAGCAGTAAAACAAAAGCAGGAAAACGAGGAGGCAGATAAAGAACTGTGGCAGAAAACAGAATGAAAATCGTAGCGGGACTTGGCTCGATCGAAGAATATATCCGGTTTTGTGAGGCAGGTGCAGACGAATTTTTTGCCGGGTATGTGCCGTATGAATGGAACCGGAAATATGGCACGCTGATGTCGTTAAACCGCAGGGAAGTGTTTTGCAGCAATGTGCAGCTTGGGGCATTTTCGGAGCTGGAAATTCTGGCTGCGATGGTTCAAAAATACAAAAGGCCGGTGCACTTAACCTTCAATGCGCTGTATTATCTCCCGGAGCAGTATCCTGAGATCGCGGACATTATTAAGCATTGCATGGAGCTGGGTTATCAGACCTTTATTGTGGCAGATCCGGCTCTGATCGTTTATCTCAGGGCACAAAAAATAGATTGCCAGATCCACCTGAGTGGGGAAACAGGGGAGGTGAACAGTCGTATGCTTTCTGCCTTTCAGGAGTATGGGATTCAGCGGTTGATCTTTCATAGAAAGAATAGCTTTTCTGACATGAGATCCGTGATCCGGAATGGAAAACGGGAGGGAAAAACGCTGGAATATGAGGCCTTTGTCTTAAATGAACTGTGTCAGTTTAGCGGAGCATTCTGCAACTCCCTGCATTGTGATGAAATGGGGTATCTGTGCCGGGTTCCGTATTGCCTGGGACCGCTTAGACGAGGAAAAATGCAGGTATATGGTGTGAAGGCGGAAGGTCAGAACATAGAAGAGCAGGACAATGAAGAATGGAATGTTGAAGCAATGGGTGACAGAGAACTGGCTGATAAGGCGCATGATATAGAAGCATGGAATGACAAAGAACGATATGCAGAAGATGGCTATCTCTGTGGTGCTACCGGCTGCGGACTTTGCGCTTTGTATCAGTTGCAAAAGGCGGGAGTTACGCATTTGAAACTGGTCGGACGTGGAAATTATGTAGATTTTATGGAACGGGATATCCGGAATCTGAAGAGAGCATTGGAAATTTTGCAGGAATCGGTCCGTAGTGCAGGGCTAAACGCTGCTGGCGGTATACCGGCAGACGAAATCGCAACGCGAAAGGTTGCCAGAAATGCAGGAACTTATCTGGAAGAATTTTATAAAAGGCAGATGAAACAGGAATTATTTCCGCATGGCTGCAGCGGAAACTGTTATTATCGGGAAGCTTCCCTGGGCAAATCCGCTGCCGGTTCATGATTATGCACGGTGAGAAATTGTTACTGGACATGTATGCGTGTACAGTAACGTGAAAATTTCTGGACCCTGGATTTGCCCTGGACAGCTATTGGCATCAGTTCCCCATACTTTCGTGGATCAGCTTTAATACGTTAGCCAGCTCTTTTGCACTGACCTGACCCGGTGCAGAAGTTTTGCCGACTGACCCGAAGGTTAAAGAAGAGCCAAAAACTTCCCCGCACAGGCGGCTGATCATGCCAAGCGGCCCCATGGACATAGTAATGAGCGGGCGTGTGGTGCGGCAGTCCATTTCCTCTGTGGCGGAAAGGAGCGTCACTACATCCTTCCGGGACTGCGGCATAACGGCAATCTTTAAGATGTCAGCGCCCATCAGGTCCATTTTTTCCAGGATGGAAAGGATTTCTTCCTGCGTTGGCGTGGACTGGAAGTTGTGGCTGGAGGCAACGACCGGAATTCCTGCGTGGTGTGCGGTATCAAGAATGGAGCGGACGGTGTCATCGCCGGTGAAGATCTCAACATCGATCAGGTCTGCAAGGCCGCTCTCTGCCACCTGGCAGTTTAACTGCTGGTAAGAAGCGGGGGAGATGCTTTTTGCTCCGCCTTCCTTCGCCGTACGGAAGGTAAAAAGGACCGGAATGTCTCCCAGAACTTCGTGGAGAGCCTTGAGTACCGCTTGGGCAGCTTCCGGGTCTTCGGCCTGGTCAAAATGGTCGCAGCGCCACTCTATGATGTCCGGACAGGCCATCAGGACATTTTTGGCAGCGGTAAGAATGGAATCGGATGTGTTTTCGACAATTGGTATACAGATTTTAGGGACGCCATCCCCAATCTGGATGTTTCTGACATGAACGGGCTGTTTCATAATAAAGCCTCCTGAAGTGTAAAATGAATTTTTGCAGAACTGCTGTGTCCAATTATAGCAAGTGGAGGATTTATTTGCAAATGTTCGTGCTTCACAGATGAATTATGATAAAAGCATATTGTGAAACAGATGTCAAGTCTTGAATGCGAATATTCTCTGCTATATAATGGGAATCCATAGAAATAACATGCAGATTCTGGAAAACCGGAAACAGACTGCAAATTTAACAGACAGGTGAGGAATATGAACAAAAAGAATTTTGAAACGGTATTGGAACAGTACATGGGCCGCCTGGCAGGTCTTGAGCAGGCAGATGACAGCGATCAGGTTTACAAATGGCGTGCAGTGGGCTGTTTTAAGCGGTTTTGGAATTTGGAAGCGGCAGATTTTGCCGGAATGTTTGAAAAGGCTATGCAGGAGGCTGGAAATCTTCTTGACGATGCAGCCATGCAGCCGGTAGCAGGTCTTCGGATGCTGCTTGCGAGGGAGCCAGAGGTCGAGTACGTGAGAGAGTGCTTCCGTTTTTTATTCAGTGATGACGGAGGAGACCTTAAAAAGCGCCAGGACCGCGCTGAGTTCTTTGCAGATAAGATTAACGAGCGTATCCGTTATTACGAGCGTACAACGAAGAAATATCTCCAGAACCGGGATCATGTTATCTACTATCTGAATCTCTGGAAACCGGAAGAAAACTATGTGTTTGAAGCATCCTCCGCTTCTGGCTGGGCAGCCTGCACAGAGTTTGACGGAGATTTCAGCAGTAAGAACTTCTCTCTGGAGAGTTATTACCGGATGTGCGACGAGCTGCTGGAGGAGATCCGCGAGAATGAGGAACTGACAGGGCTTTACAGCAATCTGTTTGAGGAAGAATTAGATGGCTACGATGACCAGCTTCATATTCTGGTCTATGATATCATGGACTGTGCGAGTCTGTACCGCTATTATGCAGGCATGGACATCCGTAAAGTACCGGGAAGAGAGCGCACAAAAGTGGCGGAAGCTAAGGCAGCGCAGGAAAAGCTGAAGCAGGAGATTGAATTAAAGGAAAAACGCCTAAAGGAGCTGCAGGAAAAACCGGTGAACCTTCCGGATGTAGTTGGAAAACAGGTAAGCCATAAGACGTATGGTACTGGTGTGGTACAGTCGAATGACAACGGAACCCTTCTGGTTCATTTTGAAAAGGCAGATAAGAAATTCAAGTATCCGTCAGTGTTTACCCAGGGCTTTTTAAGCTTTGCAGGGGAAGAAACCCAGACCGGGGAAATGTCAGAATTTGAGGCAGACCAGAAGAAAAAAGCAGCGCTGGAGAAGGAAATCGCGCAGCTGAAAAAATCGCTGGGAAGCATTACTTTATAATATCATTTTACAAAAAACAGGCATCCGCATGATGTGATATGCCCCTGTCAAGCAGACGGGGACATATCAACGATCAGCGGTGCCTGTTTTTTGTTGTCCTTTTTACCGTTTTTTGTTATGTGCCTTTCGTTGATAGCAGTCCCATGGCCATCCGATGAGGCAGATAAGTGCAAAGGTGGCTGCGGTCAGGGCAAAGGTGGAAAGGCGTGTCGGCATCCATTCCATGGGCTTTAATTCCACACCGGTCGTGCGCAAAATGAGCTCCACAAAGAAATACAAAGCAAAGCTCTGGATGGAAAACAGCAGCATGGAGCGGCGGCCGCAAAACTGCCAGAATCTGGAAAATACACTGCCCGAAAAAGCCGGGCGGGCAGCCATGCGGGCTGCAAGAAGCAGTGCGGCAATGCCGGAAAATGCAGCCCCGAAATAGTAAGGCGGAGCGGTGTAGCGGCAGTCACAAAGATTCACGTAAGTGCTGAGCTCTGGACCGAAAAAGAAGCTTAAGACTGCGAAAAACGGAATCAGAAAACCAGTATATGGCTCCATCTTTTCCAGAAGCTTTTCCTGGTTTGCGTAGTACCCGGCGATTAGGAACACAGCTGCGCAGAGCGCGGAATCCAGTTTCAAGGGAAGCCGGTCCATGACCGGGATAAGCGGATCAGCAAGGCGGATATAGGTTCCCGCAAGCACCAGGGCTGCGAGCGCATAGCAGCGCACGGTCAGAGAGCGTTTGTCAAAGAGCTTCAGCCAGATGAGGGCGTACAATCCGGCAAAAAACAATGCCGGGAGGAACCATAACTGCCCTACATAGATCTGCTGTGGCTGTCCGTAGTAAAAGATCCAGGTCAGGATATGCTTCCATCCGTATTCATCGATCGCAAGATGATAATACGGGCGGATGGTGCAGATAGCGAGTGCGGTCAGTGTGACCGCAAAATAAGGAAGGATGAGTGTCCTTCCTCTTTTTTTGATGTAATCCAGGCATGTCTTGTATTTTTCCGGACGGAAGGTCATGCCGGAGAGAAAGAAAAAGGCCGGCATGTGGAACGCGTAGATCCACCGGAAAATGGTATGATGCATGGTCACGACATGGCCCAGCACCACCAGAAACAGGGCAAAGCCCTTGGCAATGTCGATATCGCTTCTTCGCGTTGTACTCATTTGTAACGTTTCCCCCAGTAATAGAAAAAATGTCTGCCAAAGAAACCGCTCTTTGGCATAAGCATGTGCAGGGCACATGCGCTGCTGCTTTTTAGTGTATAGAAGGGCATGCACAGCTTGCCCGCTCGATCAGCTGATGCGGCACTAAAATTTTGGTGGCCGGAAGCTCAGGACGCTCGATATGGCTGATCATCTGACCGGCTGCTTCTATGCCAAGCTGGCAGGAATTGATGTCAATTGAGGTCAGCTGCGGTGAGGTGAGCCTTGCAAACAAAGAATTGTTAAAGGAAAGAATGGAGAGGTCCCTTGGAATGGAAAGGCCGGTTTCCATGCAGATGCGTTCCAGCGTCAGTGCGAGGATATCGTCGCTGACCACGATCGCGGTGGGGCGGTCAGCAGATTCCAGTAATGCGTGGACCGGAGTGTGACCCTCTGCCGTGATGGATGGAAGCTCCAGACAGTATCCGGGCTTCGGCAAAATCCCATGGCGCGCCAGAGCCAGCAGGTAACCACTTTTCCGGTCTGCGGAGAAAACCAGGCTGTTATCGACTCCAAGATAGGCGATCTTACGGTGACCGAGCTGGTAAAGATATTCTGTTGCCTCGTCACCGGCCAGCAGGTTGTCGTTGTCGATGTAAACCGTCTGGTTTGCGTACTGGCAGGCCTTCCCGATGAGCACGTAGGGCAGCTTTTCCCGGTGGAGAAATTCGATGACCGGGTCATTCTGCCTGGAGTAAAGCAGGATAAAGCCATCTGCCTGGCCGATACGGGTCATGGAACGGACCGCTTCGAGCACTTCCTCCTCATCCTGCCCGGTCACAATGGTGCTGATGTACTGCTGCTGGTTGCAGACCTGGCTGATGCCACGGATCGCTTCCAGATAAAAGGAGTTTTCATAAACTTCACGCGCAGAGACCGGTAAGATGATTCCGATGGTGCGTGTGTTGCGGGAGGCCAGGTTACTGGCCTGGAAATTGGGCTCGTATCCCAGCTCTTTCATGGCACTGCGTACTTTTTGTTTGGTTTCTTCGCTGATGGAAGGACTGTTTTTGCAGGTGCGGGAAACCGTAGAAGCGGATACCCCGGCCAGCGCAGCTACATCTTTGATGGTTACGGACATCGGTGCTGCTTCCTTTCTGTCTTTGTGATGTGTTTCGTCATGCTTTCTGCTTTATGGTTAGTTATTTTGTTATGATTTGCAGAAACACTATTGCTTTTTATTTTACGGGATTGCAGAAAAAAAGTCAACGGTACTATGCAAAATCATGCAAAAATTGCATAAAAACAGAAACAAAAAATTTCTGGACATTCCGCACAAAACCGGAGTGCGAAAGTTGTGAAAATCGGAGAATCCATGCGAAATAAAAGAATGTGGTTGCATTCTCGCGGGAAACCAGATATAGTTAATGCAAACGGTTGCATAGATTGCACAAATAATGGACGCATGGTTGTAAAAGAACAGGAAGAACCGGACCCAAAATGCCAGAGCGTGCGCAAACGTGATCAGGAATGCAGCCAGAGAACATGAGGGGGATTTTTTATGAAATGCAGTAAGATTTTCTCTCCGATGACGGGAGAAGCGGTAGGGCTGGAACAGGTTCCAGATCCGGTGTTTTCCCAGAAGATCGTCGGGGATGGCATGGCGGTAATCCCGTCCGAGGGAAATATTGTAAGCCCGGTAGACGGAGAAGTGATCTCCGTGGCAGATACCAGACATGCGTTTGGACTGCGCACGGCAGATGGAGTGGAGCTGCTGATCCATGTAGGCCTTGAGACGGTTCATTTAAACGGAGCCTGCTTTCAGGTTTTTGTGAAACCGGGAGATCAGGTGAAGGTGGGTGACCGCCTGGCAGAGGTGGACCTGGAATATTTAAAGGAGCATAACATCAACCCGGTGACCCCGGTTCTGGTGTGCGGCGGCATGGAAGGCAAGAAACTTTGTCCGACAGAGGGTGCCGTGAAAGCGGGAGAGACTGTGCTGATGCAGGTGGAAGCAGGAAGCGGGGGAAACGTAGGTGCAGCAACTGGGAAAATCGCAGGTACAGAAGCAGTGAACGCAAACCAGACAACAGCTTCAGCAGACCACAAAACAACAGACAAAAAAATGGCGAATGAAAACAATGCAAAGGAAGCAGCAGCCCAGGCAGATAAAGCAGCTGGCAGCAGCCAGAGCCCGAAAAAGAAACCAGCCTTAAGCTTTAACTTCGATTTTCTTCAGAAGCTTGGCAAGGTTTTGATGACAGTTATCGCGGTGATGCCGGCAGCCGGTTTCATGATCAGCCTTGGTAAGCTGGTTCAGATGGGCGGGGCAGATCTGGCCGTCCTGATGACGATCGGAAGCACGATGGAAAATATCGGCTGGGCCGTGATCAACAATCTGCATATCCTGTTTGCGATCGCGATCGGCGGTTCCTGGGCGAAGGAGCGTGCAGGCGGTGCATTTGCGGCGATCATTACTTTTATTTTGATCAACCAGATCACGGGTTCCATTTTTGGTGTAACCTCCGCGATGTTAAATGATCCGGATGCAGTGACCCATACCCTGTTCGGACAGGAAATCCTGGTAAACGGTTATTTCACTTCCGTTCTTGGCGCACCGGCCCTGAATATGGGTGTGTTTGTCGGAATCATTTCCGGTTTTGCCGGCGGTGTGATCTACAACCGTTATTACAATTTCCGCAAATTGCCGGATGCGCTGGCATTCTTTAACGGAAAACGGTTTGTTCCGATGGTCTGCATTGCCTGGTCTGTGATCATTTCCCTGGTCCTGGCCGTGATCTGGCCGGTGGTACAGTCTGGCATTAACGCGTTTGGTGTGTGGATCGCGAATTCTTCTTCCACATCCCCGATCCTGGCCCCGTTTATCTACGGAACCCTGGAGCGTCTGCTGCTGCCGTTTGGCCTGCACCATATGCTGACGATCCCGATGAACTATACTTCCTTTGGCGGAACCTATACCATTGCAACCGGTATCAATGCCGGAACCCAGGTGTTTGGCCAGGATCCGCTGTGGCTGGCATGGGCAACCGACCTGATCAACTACAAGAATTCCGGCGATATGGCAGCGTACCAGAACCTGCTTACCACCGTGACCCCGGCCCGCTTCAAGGTCGGCCAGATGATCGGTGCGACCGGTCTGCTTCTTGGAATCGCCCTGGCGATGTACCGCAGAGTCGATGCGGATAAGCGTCAGAATTACCGTTCCATGTTTGTTTCCACGATTTTAGCAGTATTCCTGACTGGTGTTACGGAGCCGCTGGAATTTATGTTTATGTTCTGCGCACTGCCGCTGTATGTGGTTTACGCAGTACTGCAGGGATGCGCTTTTGCTATGGCCGGTGTGATCCACCTGCGTCTCCATTCCTTTGGAAACCTGGAATTTTTCACCCGTATCCCGATGTCCATCAAGGCTGGTCTGGGCGGTGACCTGATCAACTTTGTAATCTGCGTTGTGGTATTTTTCGTGATCGGCTACTTTGTTGCATATTTCATGATCGGAAAATTCCAGTTCGCAACCCCGGGACGTCTCGGAAACTATACCGATGAAGGTGCAGCCGACGATGGCGCAAAGTCTGCAGGTGGTAGTGGAAATAAGCAGGCGGATGGAAATACAGCCGGAACGCTGCCGGAAAATGGAAACGGAGCTGGAAATAACAGCGGTGCCAATGGCACTGAGGCAGCAAGTGGCAGCCAGGCCGAGCGCATCATTGCACTTCTCGGCGGAAGAGAGAACATTGTTCTGGTCGATGCCTGCATGACCCGCCTCAGAGTTACGGTAAACGATCTGGATAAGGTTGCCGAGCTTCCGGAGTGGAAGAAGGAAGGCGCATTGGGACTGATCAAAAAAGATCAGGGAATCCAGGCTGTTTACGGACCGAAGGCCGATGTCTTAAAGTCGGATATTAATGATATTCTGTGATACCAGGGTCGAAAGGTCAAAAATCCGATGCAAGAGGATTTTTGAACCAAATTCTGTAAGAAAAAGAGGAAACATGCATGAAACTGATCACACTCAACACGCACAGTCTGATCGAGGAGCACTATGAGGAAAAATTACGTGCCTTCGCAGACTTGATCTGCAAAGAACGCCCGGATATCCTGGCTATGCAGGAGGTCAATCAGCTGGCCAGCGAAGAGATCCTGCCGGATGAGACGATCCCGGGATTTGTGCGCTGCAGCGGCTTTTCCCTTCCACTTCGGAAGGGAAACCATGCGGCGCGGCTGGCGGGGCTGCTTTCGGCGCGCGGCCTTTCGTATTCCTGGACCTGGATCTCGGCAAAGCTGGGCTATGACCGTTATGACGAGGGTATGGCATTGTTTAGCTTAAAAGCGATCGCGGATACCGATCAGTTTCAGATCAGCCGGTCTTCGGATTACCATTACTGGAAGACCCGCCGGGTGCTTGGCATCCGCACAAAAGAGGATCCGGATACCTGGTTTTACACGGTCCATATGGGCTGGTGGGAAGATGAGGAAGACCCGTTTGCCGGGCAGTGGGAAACCTTAAACCGGAAGCTCCGGGAACAGGGAAGACTGTCCGGAACCGGAAGAGTCTGGCTTCTTGGTGATTTTAACAGTCCGTCCGCAGTCGCAGGTGAGGGCTACAGCCTGATCCGGCAGAGCGGCTGGCTGGACAGCTATCGTCTGGCACAGAAAAAAGACGATGGCGCAACCGTGGATCATGTGATCGATGGCTGGAGGGAGCGGATGGCAGAAGGGGAGAGCTGCCGTCTGGATTATATTTTCAGCAGCCGTCCGGAAGCAGTCGCACAGAGCCGTGTGATCTGCAACGGGACATTTTATCCGGTTGTGTCAGACCATTTTGGAGTTATGGCAGAGATATTATAAGGGAGTATTTTCGATATGAACAGATCAGCAGGAGTTTTACTGCCGCTTAGCAGTCTGCCGTCCGAGTACGGCATTGGATGTTTTTCAAAAAGCGCTTATGAATTTGTGGACTGGTTAAAGGAAGCCGGACAGAGCTACTGGCAGATCCTTCCGCTCGGACCGACCAGCTACGGGGATTCGCCGTATCAGTCCTTTTCTACGTTTGCGGGAAATCCGTATTTTATCAGTCTGGAGACCCTGATCGAGGAAGGCGTTCTCACAAAAGAGGAATGCGATGCCGTCGATTTCGGGAAGAAAGAGCGGGATATTGATTATGAAAAGCTGTATCGGGGCCGTTACCCGCTGCTTCGGAAAGCGTATGAGCGCAGCCACATCCACGAAAATCCGGATTACCAGAAATTCGTGGCAGAAAACAGCTGGTGGCTTTCGGACTACGCGCTTTTCATGGCAGTGAAGGACCGGTTCGATGGCGTGGAATGGACCAAATGGGCAGAGGATATCCGCCTGCGCTGGGGCAATGCCATGGACTATTACCGCAGGGAGCTGTATTTTGACATTGAGTTCCAGCAGTATCTGCAGTATCAGTTTTACCGTCAGTGGAACCAGTTAAAGACTTATGCCAATCAGCGCGGAATCCAGCTGATCGGCGATATTCCGATCTACGTTTCCATGGACAGTGCCGATGCCTGGGCGCATCCGGAGCTGTTCCAGCTAGATAGCGAAAATGTGCCGCTGGCTGTGGCAGGCTGCCCGCCGGATGGCTTTTCGGCCGATGGACAGCTTTGGGGAAACCCGCTTTACCGCTGGGAGTATCACCGGGAGACGGGGTATCAGTGGTGGATCTCCAGACTGGCACACTGCTTCCGGCTGTATGATGTGGTGCGGATCGATCATTTCCGTGGATTTGATGAATACTATTCGATCCCTTACGGAGAAACCTCCGCGATCCATGGGCACTGGGAAAAGGGACCGGGCATCGACCTTTTCCGCAAGGTGGAGCAGGCGCTTGGCTGGAAACAGGTCATTGCAGAGGACCTGGGTTATGTGACCGATTCCGTGCGCAGGCTGGTGCAGGAGAGCGGTTTTCCGGGCATGAAGGTGCTGGAGTTTGCATTTGATTCCCGAGATTCCGGCTGTGCCAACGACTATCTGCCGCACAACTATCCGGAAAATTCCGTGGCCTATACCGGAACCCATGACAATGAGACGCTTGCCGGATGGTGGAAGAGCATCACTCCGGCTGAGCAGAAGATGGCGCGGGATTATCTCTGCGACCAGTACACGCCGCAGTCGAAGCTTGGAAAATCGTTCATTAGTCTGATCCTGAGAAGCCGTGCGGCACTCTGCGTGATCCCGGTCCAGGACTATATGGGACTCGACAACCGCAGCCGCATCAATAAGCCGTCCACCGTGGGAACGAACTGGAGATGGCGCCTTGGGAAAAATGACCTGACGGAAGACCTAAAGGACGAGATCCGTGGCATGACACTGCGCTACGGCAGAATGAACTGGGGTTGAAAAAGAAATAAAAAGCCTGTATAATTAGCAACAGTGCAGCCAGGAGACATTTTTATTTGCCAATGCGTAAACAAAAATTTTGAACTGCTGCAGTTCAGGCCGCGATCAGGCGGCTGAAAAATAGAAAGACAGGCGGAGCCGTATGGCTGAATATCCGTGAACAGGAACGAATATACAGTATGGCCGCGGACAGGAGAGTAGCGAAATGAGTGAAGCAAAGGACAGACTGCTTGCGCAGATGAAAGACCCAGAGGGCGCAGTTTACGCATTGATATCTGGATTTACAAAAGAACCATATGTGGAATGTGACAAGGAAACCTACGATGACAAGGTATTTATCTATCTGTCTGAGGATGCGGCAAAGGCAAAAGCAGAAGAGTTAAAAGAAGAAAAGATTCCGGTGGGAGCTGCAACGATTCTTGCAAACCATATGCTGTTATTTTTTACAAACCTTTACACGATGGGTGTCAATGCGCTGGAAATCTATTACGATGACCAGAAAGAGCTGGTCCAGATCGACGAATTTGCAAAGCGCAGAGAAAACCCGCAGCTGGAAGAGGGCAAAAAGTGGATCGAGAATCCACAGCTTCATCTGACTGCCCTGTATTTTGCGCAGGAGGTCCGCAGACCGAAGGAGCTTCAGGACCCGAAGCGTATGGCAGAGCTTCAGGAGGAGATGGCAGCTGACTTTTTGAAGAGCGAATTCATCTTTGCCCTGCAGCAGGACGGCAAGGGAACCCCGCTTGTCAAGCTGAATACCGGTGACAAATACCAGCTGGTATTTACCGATGCAGTGGAATTCAGCCGTTTTAACCGCAACAATGCGTTCAAGCCGGTGATCGTAGGCGCTGCCCAGCTTCCGAAGGTATTGGACAAAGAGGCAAAGGGCGTTGTCTTAAATATCATGGGTGTCAACCTTCCGCTGGCAGTGAACCGTCCGGTTCCGGCACCGGCCGATCCAGCAGCCCGTGCACAGGCAGCATCCGACCAGGCAATCGCACAGGCAGCTTCCGCAGCGCTTCAGAGACAGGCCGCAGAGAAGACAGAGAAGAAGAACAATTAACAACTTGTTAAGATTTGTGAAAATTGGAAAAAAGCATAGCGGTTTCTGGAAAAATCTGCTATGCTTCCTTTATAAGAGAAAGGGAGTAGCTGACAGGCTGCCAGCCATGGCAGATGTTTGCAGAACCGTCAGTACGGTTTCGAAGATACGAAACCCGGTTAGTGACTAAGCAGCGAGACTTTCACCGTATAACCAGAACAGGTGCGGTGGGGGCCTCGTTTTTTATATGATAGGAAATTGCGTCCTATCATATAAAAATGCTCCGCGAGGAAGCGCACTCGGCGCAAAGGTAGATCGTTGCTGAAGCAACCGCGCCTCGGCGCGAGAATGTGCCAAGGCACATTCTTTTTTGTTTTCTATTTACAGACCCCACCGACCGGAAAAAGAGGAGGAACGACTATGAAAATGATCATGGAATTGTTATTGCTTGCAGGTGGATTTTTTATGCTCGTGAGGGGAGCGGACTGGTTTGTGGATGGAAGCTCGGGAATTGCAGACCGTTTCGGGGTACCGCAGCTGGTGATCGGCCTGACGATCGTTGCCATGGGAACCAGCGCGCCGGAAGCGGCGGTTAGCACTACGGCAGCGCTGAAGGGGAATGCGGAGATCACCATTGGAAATATTGTGGGGAGTAATATTTTAAATATTCTGATCATTTTGGGCATTACAGCCACGATCACGACGTTAGCTGTGGCAAGATCAACGGTACGGATTGAAATCCCGTATATGATCTTCATCACGGTGGTGCTGCTTTTGGCTGGCATGAGCGGCAATGTTGTAGGACGTGGGGAAGGAGCCATGCTGTGGGTTTTGTTCCTCATCTATCTGGGTTACCTGTTGTACATGGCCATGAATGGAAGGGAAGAGGCGGTAAAAGAGCAGCAAATGGTGCCGCTTTGGCGGATGCTTCTGGGTGCGCTTATTGGACTTTTTCTGATTGTGGCAGGAAGCGACGTAACGGTGAATGCGGCTACGGAAATTGCAAAACTGATGGGAATGAGTGAGCGTTTTATCGGTCTTACCATTGTTGCACTCGGCACGTCCCTGCCGGAACTGTTTACTTCGGTGTCCGCTGCATTAAAAGGAAAAGCCGATATTGCCATCGGAAACATTGTAGGAAGCAATATTTTTAATATTTTGTTTGTAGTTGGAACGGCAGCGCTCATCACACCGGTAAGTTTTCAGCCGAATTTCCGGATGGATACCGTGGTTGCAATCGGAGCGGCTGTGCTGCTTTTTCTTGGAACGTTCCGGAAACAGAAACTCGGCAGAGGCATTGGCATTTTGATGCTTCTGTGCTACACTGCATATTTTGCGTGGTTAATTTTGTAAATTCAAATAAAATGTAAGAAAACCGTCAGGTGCATTTGCTTGACGGTTTTTCAGACGGCTTCTATAATGGGACATATATCTGTCGGGGCAGTACGTTCCTGCAAGGAAGGGCGCCTGGCGTACGCTGTGCAGCCGGGAAACTGTTTCGGGTGTGTGTTGACTCGTTTGGGAGGATTATTATGAAAATAAGCTGGAAAAGAAATGCAAAGAGTGCCGTGTTTGCGATTGGGGCTGCTCTTTTATGGCCTGTCAGTGCCTATGCAAATGAAACAACCTTTGTATCTGGGACCTCGGTCAACGGTCTGGGCATCAGCAATATGACTGTAGAGCAGGCGACGCAGCGTGTTGCGGATTTTTACGCTAGTGATTATAAACTTACGATCAGGGAAAAAGGCGGAAAGACGGAAGTGATCACGGGACCGGAAATTGGCTTTTCGGTTGGGCTGCCGGAAGGATATCTGCAGCAGATCCTGGATGAACAGAATGCATCCGGCCGGCTTTCCGGACCAGACGCAGACAATAAGCACCGCACTGAGATGACAGGAAGCTTTGACCAGGCAGCGCTTGATGCAAAGATTGGAAGCTTAAATGCCATCAGCGGCAGCAGCATTGTTACAACGGCAGATGCATACGTATCCGGATATCAGGAGGGTCAGCCTTTTACCATCGTCCCGGAAGTACGTGGCAATAACGTGGACCGCGAAAAGACAGCGCAGCTCATCCGCGATGCCGCAGCAAAGGGCGAGACTGAGGTGGACCTGGAAGCAGCAGGCTGCTACTATACACCTTCTGTCACCAAGGATGATGAAGCATTAAAGACGCTCTGTGACACCATGAACCAGTGCCGGGAGATGACGGTCACCTATACCTTTGGAGAGCAGAGCGAAACACTGGATTCCGCCTCAATCTGTTCCTGGATCACGGGAAGTGCAGAGGGGCAGATCCAGCTTGATATGGAAAAAGTCCGTGCGTATGTGAAGACCCTGGCAGATAAATACGATACTGCCGGGACTGCACGGACCTTCCACACCGCGACGGGAAGAGATGTCAGCGTGAGCGGACCTTTTGGATGGAAGATCGATCAGGCAGCAGAAGCAGATGCGCTTGCCGCAGTCATCCGCACGGCCCAGTCCCAGAGCCGGGAGCCGGTCTATGCGTCTCGTGCAGTGGACCGCAGTGCGGCAGAATGGGGAACGACTTATGTGGAGGCAGATCTGACTGCCCAGCATGTATACATGATCAAAGAAGGAACGGTTGTCTGGGATGCACCTTGTGTCACCGGTAATGTATCGAAAAATTATACGACACCGCCGGGACTCTACCGCCTGACCTACAAGCAGCGTGACCGCGTCCTACGTGGGCAGAAGCAGGCAGACGGCAAATATGAATATGAGACACCGGTATCTTACTGGATGCCGTTTAACGGAGGCATTGGCTTCCACGATGCAAACTGGCGCAGCAAATTTGGCGGGACTATTTACCAGACAAGCGGAAGCCACGGCTGTGTGAACCTGCCGCCGCAGAAGGCAGCAGCACTTTATGATCTGGTTTATACGGGGATTCCGGTCATTTGCTACAATTAAATAAACCCTAAGGTCATGGACATTGTGAGCGTTTACAGTGAAGCATGATCCGGTATCACAGGGACCAGAAGCTTTTGGCCTCGGCATTATTATATAGAAAGAACAGAATTAGATTTATGGAAACAGGAAATCAGCAGGCGGGCTACGGCCGCAGCCGCGGAAAGTGGAATAAAAGGAAACAACAGGAGAGACTGGCACAGAAGGAAAGCCAGAAGCTGGTGGAGCCGCAGAAGCAGCAGAACCAGCAGAGTGCTCCGCTGGGACAGCAGGGACAGGAGCCGGAACGGGAAAATAACGGGAAGAAGATTGCGGTCATAGCCGGTGCGGCAGCGCTGGCAGTAGTAGTTGCAGCCGGAGCCGTCTATGTGGGCCTGGGCCAGAAATATAAGAGGGTCTATTTCCCAAACACGACGATCAACGGGCTGGATGTATCCGGCCTTACTCCGGAGGAAATCAAAGACCGGATCACGGCAGAGACCAGCGGATATACCCTGACATTGCAGGAACGCGGCGGGGCCAGTGAGGTTATAAGCGGAAGCGATATTGGCTTTCACCCGGAATTTGACGGAACCCTGGAGCAGATCTTAAATGACCAGAGTGTTTTTGCATGGGGGTTTCATATTGGAAGGTATGTGGATTACACAATCGACACCATGGCTGTGTTTGATGAAGCGAAGCTTTCTGATGCGGTAGCTGCACTTTCCTGTTTAAAGCCGGAGCAGGCGGTTGAGCCTGAGAATGCCTACATATCGGATTACATTTCCGGGACTGGTTATGAAATCGTGCCGGAGAATGAGGGCGCCAGCCCGGACTTGGAGCTGCTCTCATCTGCTGTCCATGAGGCAATCCTGAATTTCCAGGAAACACTTTCCCTGGAGGATGCAGGAGTTTATAAAAAACCGCAGATCACAGCAGACGATGAGGCACTAAATGCAGAGCTTGCGGCATGGAATAAGTATGTGCAGACCCGCGTGACGTACCGGTTTGGCAGCAAGAGTGAGATCCTGGACGGGGAAAAGCTTCATACCTGGCTGGTAAGCGATGGCCAGGGCGGTGTTTCCCTGGATGAGTCAAAAATCAGTGAGTATGTATCCTGGATGGCCCAGAACTACAATACCGCTTATAAACCGAAAACCTTCCGGACCTCCTATGGACAGTCTGTGACCATCAGTAAGAGTGTTTATGGCTGGAAGATCAACCAGAGTGAGGAGGCAGCTGCGCTAAAGCAGATCCTTCTTTCCTGCGAGAGCCAGGAGCGGGAGCCGGTCTACAGCCAGACAGCAGCATCCCACGACGGAAACGATTACGGAACGACCTACGCAGAGATCAATCTGACAGCCCAGCATATGTTCTTTTATAAGGAAGGAAAACTGGTCGTACAGTCTGATTTTGTATCGGGAAATGAATCCCGCGGCTGGAGTACCCCGGCTGGAGTATATCCGCTGACCTACAAGCAGAGAAATGCTACATTAAAGGGCGAAAACTATTCGACCCCGGTATCCTACTGGATGCCGTTCAACGGCGGTATCGGAATGCACGATGCCTACTGGCGTTCCAGCTTCGGTGGAAAAATCTACAAAACGAACGGCTCCCATGGCTGTATCAATCTGCCTCCGGCAGTAGCCAAGACCGTTTATGAAAATATTTCTGCTGGAATGCCGGTCATCTGCTACCATTTAGATGGAACCGGGGATGGCAAGACCAGCACAGCGGCCCAGAATGGGGCAGTAGAAAGTAATCCCCAGCAGACTACGGCAGCGCAGACTCCGGCAGAGACGAAGGCGCAGCAGACAGGTGGTACGCAGGTGGCAGAGACAAAGCCGCAATCCCAGAATGGAGGAAGTAGCCAGTCAAAGCCGCAGGAGAGTGCCGCGCAGCCGACTACAGCCGCGCAGGCCCAGCCAGGGGCAGCAGCCCAGCCAACTACGGCCGCAACCCAGCCAGGTGGTTCATCCCAGGCCCAGCCAGGGGCAGCAGCCCAGCAACAGCCGTCGGGCAATACCTCTGGCTCCGGCGGTGCGCAGGCATATCCGGGACAGAATGGTGCGTCTCAGGGCAGTTCCTCCGGAAATTCCCAGTCCGGACCAGGCGGCAGCGCTGGTGGAACACAGAGTACGCCAGGTGCGTCAGGAAACACCCAGGCAGGGCCAGGAAGCACACCGGGTTCCGGAACAAGCGTCTCTCCGTCCCCGGCACAGACTCCGGGACCGGGAGGACAGTAAGACAATCGATACAAAATCCCGTTGCTGGGCACGCATGCGTGAACAGTAACTGGTTTTGACATGGAAAAAGAAAGCAATTGACAAAGCCACAGGCGGGTTGTATGATAAAAAAAGCAAAAAACCATAAGATATGCAAAAAAGAAAGCAAAGAAGCCTTCAACCAAGGGGTTTCTTTGCTTTCTTGATGCACGAGGAGGAAACATTATGAAGAAAAGCGCAAAGAAATTAATGGCAGCCGCTATGGCAGCCCTGATGGCAGCATCCATGACTGCATGCGGCGGCAGCAAGACCGAGACCACTGCAGCAGAGACCACAGCAGCTGGTGAGACCGAGGCAGCAAAAGATGGCGAGAAGAAAGTATTAAAGGTAGCGATGGAGTGTGCATACGCACCGTACAACTGGACCCAGCCGGACGATTCCAACGGTGCCGTTCCGATCGCAGACAGCAACGAGTACGCTTACGGCTACGATGTCATGATGGCAAAGAAGATCTGTGAGGAGTTAGGCTATGATCTCCAGATCGTCCGTCTTGACTGGGATTCCCTGATCCCGGCTATCCAGTCCGGTCAGGTTGACTGCGTCATCGCAGGCCAGTCCATCACCGAGGAGCGTCTGCAGGCCGTTGACTTCTCCGAGCCGTACTACTATGCAACCATCGTTACCCTGGTAAAAGAAGACGGCAAGTACGCAAATGCAACCAGCGTAGCAGACTTAGCTGGCGCAACCTGTACTTCCCAGCAGAGCACGATCTGGTATCAGAACTGCCTGCCGCAGATCCCGGACGCAAACATCCTGGCTGCAACCGCAAGTGCACCGGATATGCTCATGTCCTTAAACGCAGACAAGTGTGACCTCGTTGTAACCGACCAGCCGACCGGTAAAGGCGCTTTGGTTGCTTATCCGAACTTCAAGATGCTTGAGTTTGGCGGCGGCGACAACGACTTCCAGGTAAGCGATGAGGATATCAACATCGGTATCTCCATGAAGAAGGGCAACACCGAGTTAAAAGAAGCCATCGACAGCGTTCTCACCAAGATGACCAAAGACGATTTCTCTGCCATGATGGACGAGGCAATTTCCGTTCAGCCGTTAGCTAACTAGGATTGCGCTTCAAATAAAGCGAATCTGGCGAACGAAGTTATATCATTCCTGCAATGATGCAGGGCTGCAGACGCGTCATTTGGCGCGTCTGTGTAGTTACAGTTATTGAATATTCAGAGGAGAAAGTATTATGCCAACAGACTTTTTCGGCCGTGTAATGGTCGTATTCCAGAGATACGGAATGTCTATGCTGCAGGGTGCAGGAGTCAGCATCCGCATTGCGCTGGTGGGTACCCTGGTGGGCTGCATCATTGGTTTCGCAGTGGGTATTGTGCAGACCATTCCGGTTGAAGCAAAAGACAACCCGGTAAAAAAGGTAGTTTTGTGGATCATTAAGCTGATCATGAACGCCTACGTGGAATTCTTCCGCGGAACCCCGATGATGGCGCAAGCCATGTTTATCTATTATGGTATGCTTCCGCTTTTAGGCTTAAACTTAAGCATGTGGCAGGCAGCCTATTTTATTCTGTCCATCAACACCGGTGCGTACATGGCTGAGACCGTCCGCGGCGGTATCCTTTCCATTGACCCGGGCCAGACTGAGGGCGCAAAGGCCATCGGTATGACCCATGTACAGACCATGCTGTATGTCATTCTGCCGCAGGCACTCAGAAACATCATGCCGCAGATCGGCAACAACCTGATCATCAACATCAAGGACAGCTGCGTGCTTTCCGTCATCGGTGTGGCAGAGCTTCTGTACAAGACGAAATCTGCTGCAGGTGCGCTGTACATGAACTTTGAGACCTACACCATCACCATGATCGTGTACTTTATCATGACCTTTACCTGCTCCCGCATCCTGCGGTGGCTGGAGAACCGCATGGACGGTTCCGACAACTACGATCTGGCAACCACGGATACCCTGGCACACACCAGCGGCATGTACCGTTATGAAGAGAAAAAGAATGAGGAAGACTAACGATGGCAGAGAATCATGTATTGGAAATTCGTCATTTGAGCAAATCCTTCGGCAAGCATGTAGTCCTGCGTGACATTGACTTTACCGTAGACACCGGCGATGTAACCTGTATCATCGGGGCATCCGGTTCCGGTAAATCCACGCTGCTTCGCTGCATCAACATGCTGGAGACTCCGACCACCGGAGAAATCCTCTATCATGAGAAGGACATCACCGACAAGGGTGTGAATGTTCCGGCATACCGCTCCAAGGTAGGCATGGTGTTCCAGAGTTTTAACCTGTTTAACAACCTGACCGTTCTGGAAAACTGCATGATCGGCCAGACCAAGGTGTTAAAGCGTTCTAAGGAAGATGCAAAGGCCATGGCCATGAAATATCTGGAAAAGGTAGGCATGGCGCCCTACATCAATGCGAAGCCGAAGCAGATTTCCGGCGGACAGAAGCAGCGTGTGGCAATCGCCCGCGCCCTGGCTATGGAGCCGGAGGTGCTCTTATTCGATGAGCCGACTTCTGCACTCGACCCGCAGATGGTAGGCGAGGTACTGGCGGTTATGCGTACCCTCGCAAAAGAAGGCATCACCATGATCATTGTAACCCATGAGATGGCCTTTGCCCGTGATGTTTCCAACCATGTGGTATTCATGGCGGACGGAGTCATCGAAGAGGAAGGAAAGCCGGCAGATATCTTCGGCAATCCGCAGAAGGCAAAGACACAGGAGTTCTTGAGCCGGTTTATTCAGGGTTAGGAATTTTGGAATAAAACAAGTAAGGTCTCTTTCATTTCAGGTCCCGGACCAGATTCATGGTGTTGCAGCGTCGGTTTTCCGCAATTTATCTCAGGAACTTTTGGAAGTGATCTATTATAATCAGGGAGAGCAGGAAGTGGCGAGAGTCCGCAAAGGGATCGGGACAGAAGATGTCAGCGGTGATTATGTGAACTATCCGGAGATTAAGACAGAAAACGTAAATGGAAAATCCGTGACCATGAAGGGGCAGGAAGAAAAAGTCGTGCTTGCCATCTGGAACGATGGGGAGTACAGTTATGCTGTATCTGTTGAGAAATCCATCAGCGTGGATGAAATGACGGAACTAGTTTCTGTGGTCGAATAGGTTGTGTCTGGCATTTGCGCACGACACGAATGGTAACAATGATTGTGTCGTGAAGACATGGAGCTGTTGTCGTAAAATCAAAAAAATGTGAGAAATAAGAAGTTGGGAAATCAGAAAAAATGCAGGACCCGGTCAGACGATCAGGTTCTGCATTTTTTCCTGTTTGAAATAATCTCTTATGTACTGGCGGAGTGCTTGCTCCGGTTTGTTCTGGATCCAGCCCTTCCGGTGGACGAAAGCGATTTTTCTCCAGATCGGCGGATTCATGGAGTAGTATTTGATGTTTTGATGGTCCTTCGCACAGGTTTTGGCAATAAAGGCGATGCCGATTCCCATCTCGACCATGGAGCGGATGGTGATGATGCTGTTTGTCTCGCACATGGTCCGTGGCTGGAACTGGATATCCGCAAAGATCTGGTCGGAAAGCACGCGGAGCGTGGATGCTTTTTTCGACAGGATAAAATTATCATTTCGGAAAATACGGGCAAAATCATCCCAGGTGATGGGGGTCTGGTTATTTTCCGTGGCGTAGGGATGAGTTGCTGGAATCCCCAAAAGCACCTCTTCCTGCCCGATGAGCTCCAGCTGATTTTTATCAAAGGATGCAGTATCGTTGAGGGCGATCATGGCACAGTCAATATTTTCATCGAGAATCAGCTTCTGGATGTTGGGAAGATTGGTCTCGGTGATCTCGATCGTGACTTCTGGGAACTCTTTTTTGTATTCCGGAATCAGGGTCGTGAGCATTTTTAAACCAAACAGGGATGTGATCCCAAGTGTGATATGGCTTTTATTATTCAGACTGCGCATCTGATAGTAAAGGTCATTTTTTATGTGAATAACATGTTCAGCTGCCTTGATATAAAGCTTGCCGGCTTCTGTCAGCTCCAGCTTTCCTTTGGCCCGGATGAAGAGTGGAACACCGATTTCCTGCTCCAGCCTTGCAAGGTACTGGCTCAGGGAGGACTGGGAAATATACAGTTCTTCCGCCGCTTTTGTGATGTTCTGTTTTTTAGCAATGGTCAGGATGTAATTCAGATATTTAGTGTCCGTATCGGGTTCCTCCTTTGTATTATGCTCGTGCTCGTGACACAGTCACTCGTTTGCCTCGCCGTTCGCCATAATCATGCAAGCATGCTTCTGGCTCTCTTGCTGCTCGTTACATTATAACGCATCGGATTGTATTTTTTAAAGAAATATTTTGTGAAAATGAAAAATAAGTAAAAATGATGGACTGCATCATTTTTAAATATTGGTCAGAAATTTGTCAATCATTTATAATCAGCTTTGCAAAGAACAAATGTGACTGAATCAGCTTTGCTGAACAGTTACCAATCATGATAGGAAAAAGGAGTAGGGAAGATGAGCTTTAGCAAAACACCTGTTGTAACAGAGATGAAGGTCATTCCGGTAGCTGGCTATGACAGCATGGAAATGACATTAAGTGGAGCACATGCACCATTTTTCACCAGAAACCTCGTTATTTTAAAGGACAGTGCGGGCCACACCGGTATCGGTGAGATCCACGGTGGGGAATATACCTGTGAGTGCCTGACAAACTGCATTCCGCTGGTAGTGGGACAGGAAATCGGAAAGTACCGTTCCGTACTGGGAACCATCCACAGAGGCGGCAAAAAGGCTGCAGAGGATGACGGGGAAGGAATTCAGACTCTGGATATCAGCAAGCTGAAGTTCGTGGTAAAGGCAGAGTGGGCGATCGAGTGCGCGTTCCTGGATCTTCTGGGACAGTATCTGGGCCTGCCGGTGTGCGAGCTTCTTGCGGAAGGAAAGCAGAGAGATAAGGTAGAGACACTGGGTTACCTGTTCTATGTATCTGATCGTCACAAAACCGATCTTCCTTACCTGGATGAGAATAACAGCAGCGATCCGTGGTTCCGCATGAGAAGAAATGAAATGGTAAGCCATGAGCAGATCGTGGAGCAGGCTTGCTGCCTTCAGGAAAAATACGGCTTCCGCAACTTCAAGTTAAAAGGTGGTGTATTTGAGGGTGCTTACGAGATGGATACGATCCGCGCATTGAAAAAACAGTTCCCAAATGGCCGTATCAACATTGACCCGAACGGCGCATGGAGCCTGGCAGAAGCCATTGACCTGTGCAAGGATATGAAAAATGTACTGACTTATGTAGAAGATCCGTGCGGACCGGAGGCAGGTTTCTCCAGCAGAGAAATCATGAGCGAGTTCAAGACCGCTACTGGCCTTCCGGTTGCAACCAATATGATCGCAACCAACTGGAGACAGTTCTACCATGCAGCTTCCCTGAAGGCTGTGGATATCGTACTTGCAGATCCGCATTTCTGGGGATTAGAGGGAAGCCTTCGCATGGCACAGATCTTAAACGACTGGGGTCTTACCTGGGGAAGCCATTCCAACAACCATTTCGATATCACACTGACTACCTTCGCGCATGTAGCGGCAGCAGCACCTGGAAAGCCAACCGCACTGGATACTCACTGGATCTGGCAGGATGGTCAGGGTCTCTTAGAGGATGCCCCGAAGATCAAAGACGGATATCTGGAGGTTCCGGATCGTCCGGGACTTGGTGTAACCCTGAATATGGACCGTGTTATGGAAGCAAACAAGCTGTACAATCAGATGCCGTCTCATGACCGCGACGATGCTATGGCAATGCAGTATCTGATCCCGAACTGGAAATACGATTCCAAGAAACCGTGTCTCGTTCGCTAAACGCTACAGGTGGAAAAAATCATGAGCTATACCGCACTTGTCGGATTTGTGATGATGATCCTTATCACAGTCCTTTTGCTTAAAAAGAAAGTCAGTACCCTGTTCGCATTTGCGGGATCATTCCGATCATCGGAGCATTCCTGATCGGATCAAGTGTCAGTGAAATCTGCGATTATGTACTCCACTGCATGTGCGGTATTCCTTTCCGGTGTTGTAGCAGGTGTTCTGTTTGAGAGTGGCATGATGGATGCCATGGTACAGTTCCTGATCAATATCATTGCTGTGTGTGCCGCAGGAAATTTATAGCTATGTTTTGGGGGTTGCCAGTTTTCCTGACATTGTATCCACGATCCAGACAAGCACAATGAGTCCCAGAAGAATGGCACCAGCCTGGCTCCAGTTATATTTGTTCATGGCAAAGATCAGCGGAGCTCCGATCCCGCCTGCACCGACCAGGCCAAGCACGGATGCCTCGCGGATATTGACATCGAACCGGTAGAGGATCGCGGAAGCAAATACCGGGGCAATCTGCGGAAAAATGGCGTGACGGATTGCTGCAAGTGGTGCGATTCCCATGGCAAGGAGAGCCCGGTAAGGGCCTAAATCCAGTGCGTCCAGATATTCCGTGAAGCGCTTGGTTAAAAGGCCGATGCTGCACATGGCCAGGGTCAGTACTCCGGTGAAAGCGCCAGGACCGGATACCCGGATAAAAATCAGTCCATAAATGAGAAATGGAACCGATCGGATGGCAATCACCAAAAGCTGAAACAATGCACATACCGGCACGGGTGTAAAGCGCCGTGTGCCGAAAAATGCGAGAGGTGCTGCAATCAGTGCACCAATCCCGGTTCCAACAATGGAAATACAGACGGTCTCAATCAAAAGATAGAGAAGGCCGTCTTTTTTCATGGAAAAAAAGAAGCTCCAGTTGGGATGAAGGAAGCCGGACAGCATGTGCTGCAGGTTTCCGGGACTGGTGTGGGAAAAATCCGGCGGGGTTTGTGTGATGAGACAGCAGGCAAATAGAAAAATGAGCGCAAGTGAAAGTAAGCGGAGCATGTATTTGCGGTGCAGTCCGGACGAGGTCTGCAGCAGGAATTCTCTGCGGATCAGGCCGGAGAGCGCGCGGCTTATGGATTCAATCACACATACAGCAAGAAACAGCAGCAGAAGAATGGCTCC
Source organism: Clostridium sp. AM42-4 (assembly GCF_003480105.1). Classification (NCBI taxonomy): domain Bacteria; kingdom Bacillati; phylum Bacillota; class Clostridia; order Eubacteriales; family Clostridiaceae; genus Clostridium; species Clostridium sp. AM42-4. The sequence goes on along the minus strand of NZ_QUIK01000022.1, from coordinate 31,433 downwards.
GACCTTATGAAATTCCCGCCAGGAAATCTTTTCATTTAAGATCAGACCAATGCCTCCGGCACCTACATAGCCGAGAATGGAACTGTGCCGCACGTTGGTTTCTAGAAGATACAGGGCATTGGTTAAGTAAGAAGGAAGAATTTCCGGCAGTACCGTGTGAAAAAATGCCGGAAATGCGCTGCATCCCATGGAACGGAGTGCCAGGTAAGCGCTTAAGTTGCTGCTGTCTGCGTCCTCGTAAGTGAGTTTTGTCATAATGGCAAAGGTGTAGAGCGTGATCGCAGCGGTTCCGGCAAAGGTTCCGAGTCCAAATAAAAAGGTGGCGATCAGTGCCAGCACAAGCGCCGGGAACGAACGCAGGATCTGGATCACAAAGCGGGTAAACCGGCGGAAAAATGCTGGAAACTGTAAGGCAACAGAACCGGCCGGAGCTGCAAACAGTGCCAGAACCGAGCCGAGGATCGTGCCAGTCACAGACATCTGCAGCGTATAAAAAAGCGGGGCAACAATTTTCGGAAGATAGGAAAAATCCGGACGGATTATATCGGCAGCCAGGTCCGTCAGATGGCTCCGGCGTGCAAAAAAATAAGCCGGATCGCAGCCGGTGAAGGCTGCGGCGGCAAAAAAGACAAAAAGAAAGAGAGACCAGCCCAGAATACGGAAGATGGTTTTTCTTTTGTAATGAAGATTTAGTGTCATGGGTGCTCTCCTCTGAAACGGTTTGTTCTCATTGTTCACGTGGACGTGTCTGGTAACGGTTCGTTTCCCTTTCTATATAGTTTGGCTGTATTTTTCAGTGTTGCATACCGGGAAAACGTCGGCAGGAAATTGCTGATTCTTTCATGTCTCGTTTTTACAGGAATGTTATTCTTGTTCCTGATAGATTTGCTGCAGCATCTCTTTGTCCAGCGCATCGGGCCGGCCGTCGAAAGCAACAGTTCCGTCTTTCAGGCCGATGATGCGACCTGAAAACTCCAGGGAAAATTCCAGGTTGTGGCTGTTCATCAAAACGGTGACACCCTCTGTCTGCTGGATTTCCTTTAAAAGTTCCAGGATCTGTCTGCCGGTGACCGGATCGAGGGAAGCGGCAGGTTCATCGGCAAGAAGTAGCAGCGGGTGGCGCATCAGCGCACGAGCAATGGCAACCCGCTGTTTCTGTCCGCCGGACAGGTTTTTTACAGGTTCTTCTGCTTTTTCTTCAAGACCGACCCGCTTTAAAAGCGAGAGCGCTTCGTTCTGTTGTTCTCTGGAATAAAGTCCGATCACTGCAGAAAGAAGGTTCATGTCAGGAAGACAGGCGGTAAGGACATTAGCCAGACAGGTGGAGTTTTCTACAAGACAGAAATCCTGATAGATGGTGCCAATGGAGCGCCGGATCTGCTTTTGCTCCCGCTTAGTTATGGTGGAAACATCGTTTCCGTCGAACAAAAGAGTTCCGGATGTTACCGTATCCATCCCGTTTAAAATGCGGAAAAGCGTGGTTTTTCCGGCGCCGGAAGCGCCAATGACAGAGACAAATTCACCCTGGAAAACGGTAAAAGTTACATTGTTCAGGGCTGTGGTCCCGTTTGGAAATTGTTTTTCTAAGTGTTTGAGTGCGATTTCCATAAAATACCTGCCTGTGGTCTCGTGTGAAATTATTTTGGGGCAAATGCAAAAATCCGCAGGCAGGGCAGCTGCCTGTGCCGTGCGGACTTTGCATATCGTGAAACATTTAGTTTAAGGATTTCAAGAGGTCCTGTGCAGCGCGTTCGCCGTCGTAGTTTGCATCGTCGCCCCATTCATAACCAACCTGGCTGAATACGCTGATGATGTCCTTGCCCTCGTCGGTGTTTGCAATTTCAATGAAGGAATCGCCAAGTGCCTTGCGGAAATCTTCATCCTGCATCAGGTCAGAGTTTTTGCTGTAGGCGATCATATCGTTGTAGATGCCCTCCGTAACGCCAATCACACCGGTCTGGTTCACCATGTCATCGGTGCCGCCGAATTTTTCTTTCCAGTCTGCTGCGTATTTGGTACGGATGTGTCCGTAGGAAACCATGATATCGGCCTGGCCGGAAGCGAGGCGGGAGAGGGAGGTGGTGTAGGAGTCAGACTGAACGGCATTGTCAAGGTCGGCAATGGTCTTGCCGTAACGCTCCTGCAGCCACAGTGCCGGATAAATGTAACCGGATGCGGAGGTCGGTCCCATAACAGCCCAGGTTGCGCTGTTTAAATCGTCCCAAGTCAGTTCCTCACCGTTGTTTACTTTTGCAAGCAGCTCCTGGCCTTTCTCACTTGGTCCGGCCAGAAGAATGGAACGGTAGTAAGTGCTCATCTCGTCGGTATTTTCCTCGATCGTGCCGTCATTCCAGTCTTTCGGATTTTCAGAATCCTTGTTGATGGCGTAGCGCAATGCGGTCAGAAGTACATCGCAGTCATCGGAGAACAGTACATAGTTGCCGCCGGAGATAAAGCCGATGTCGGCACTTCCCGCGCTCAAAGCTTCGCCGACCGCAGTGTAGCTGGTACCGACAGTCATGTCGATATCTGATACATCATAACCTTTGGTCAGAAGCGTTTCTTTTAACAGATTCTCCAGCGGCTCGGTGGCAGTGGTGATGGTATCTGCATCGGCATAAGGGGAAAAGGCAATCTTTAAAGAATCGATGCTTTTCGGTTCTGTGGTGGATTCAGCCTCAGAGGAGGCTTCAGCAGAAGAATCTGCAGAAGTATCGGCAGAGGGCGCAGCAGAAGCTGCTGTTTCTGAAGCAGCCGGTGCATCTGTTTTGGAAGAACAACCGGTGACAAGACCCAGGCAGAGCGCCAGGGAAAGAGCTGGTACAACAAATTTTCTCATAATACTACCTCCATGGCCCGTTTCGGGCAGAATAAATTTTCGTGTAGCTGCCGTGAAAAATGTGGTTGCTGTTCGCAGCAGTTACGGGATTCTGCTGAAAGGGTTCGAAAAGGTACAAAAAAAGCATGCCACAGCATGCCTGAACATGACTTTCAGACAGAATGCTGACAGCCTGTATCTGGGCAGAGTACAAGCTGGGGACGGTCGATCCTTTCTGGGATCCTCTCAGCCCGGAACACGGACTCCCTCGCAATCTGGTTTTCGTCATCGCAGTAATTTTTCTGATCGTAGTGTCAGGGCGCTCCCCCTCACACTGCATTCCGTTAACCGATTAGGATTGTACCACAGGAATGTGGAAATGGCAAGAATGGAAAATTGTGCAGGATTGCTGTGAGCGACCGTTACGGATAAAGAAAAAATACGGCTGAAGGATGAAAAATCCGTAATGAAAGCGTAAGGAAGTAGTAAGTGTGCCGTTCTTGCGCAAGGGGGCATGTTTTGTATAATGAAATTAGAAGAAAGTAATTGGAAATTGGAAGGAGGCGGTACGATGAAGCAGACAAAACATATCTGGTGGACATTTTCCGTGTGGGAAGCAGATGCGCTCAGGCAGTATCTGGAACAGCTGGCACAGGAAGGCTGGTATCCGGAGAGCATTGGCGGGGGAGGTATGAAATGTTACCATGCAGACCCGGAAAAACGACGTTATGCCGCGGTTTTGGCACCAAAGACTTCTGTGCTTACCGGTGCAGATTCCTGGGACGCCGGAAAATTCCGGGAGCGCTGTGAGGCAGCCGGATGGAAATTCCAGTGCAGCGGCATCAACTGGCAGATTTTTTATACCACGGATGAGACATTGGAACGAACCGAAGAGATGAGCGATGCGAATCAGTTTTTGATTCAGAAAACGCTGGCATTTGGCTGGTCGACCCGGATTTTATATCCGCTGATCGTAGTGCTGCAGGGGTGGTTATTGTATCAGGGTCTGCGATATCCCGCAGAAACGCTGGCGGATCCTTGGAGCCTGTTTTCCGGTGCGGTGTGCCTGCTGTTGATCTTTTCTTATGGCATTCCCTATCTACAGCTGATTCGTTGGGTAAGAAGCAGTGAACATGCGTTAAGAGAACGCGGAAAACTTCCGGTCATAGATCTGAAACGCAGGATGAAGTCCAAGAAGCGTATGGCAGCTCTGCTGTTTGGCATAATCCTCCTTTTCCTTATTCTGGCTTTTTCAACTTCAGTCCACTTGCTTGTGACGGTATTAACCTCCAGCCTGATCCTATGCGGAAGTGCATGTTTGGTATTAAGCTGGATCCGGAAACATGGAAGCGGAGATCAGAGAGAAAACTGGATCGGATATCTGGTCGGGGTGACTGCGCTCTGCATGATCCTGGTTCCACTGTCCGGAGCCCTGACCGGGCATTTGATCGGGAATGAAGAAGAAAGTACAAACGTAAAGCAGACGGTATTTGCCACCTGGCAGAGCAATACGGTTCAGGCTGACAAAGCCGGGAATCCGGTAGTTGTGAATGTTTATAAAAGCCGGATTCCGTGGATCATACAAAAGACCAGACAGAATTACCCGAAAGATCTGACAAAACTGTGGGATTGCAGGGAAGTGGAGGTGCCAGAGGTATTGAGCACGTTGCCGGATGGGGCGCAGGTTTCCTGGTATCGTTATTATATACGGAATGAGACAGAAAACGGGAATGCGGAAAACCAAAGTGCTGAGAATCAAAATGTCAAGAATCAAGCAGCAGAAAGCGAAGATGCAAGAAGTGCAGACACAAAAAGCGGAGAAGTCATAGCGGCAGATGAGCGGACTGCACAGGAATTACAGAAGGAACAGGACGTAATAAAGACTGCAGAAGCGGCTGCCACAGAGGCGTATATTGCGTTGGATGAAGTGGTCCTGAGCGATGAGAACCGCCTGGTGATCCTGGATTATGGCGGCGGAACGGATGCAGACGGAGTGGAAGAAGCGGTACAGGGATTTCTGGAACCGGTATTGAAGTAGAAACGTATTAATCTATGTCGTTACCGGCCGGCACACATAAAAAATCCATATTTTCTTTCGTACACTGTCCTGGTGTGATCCGTTTTCCGGTTTTGGGGCAGAAAAAGTCACTGTTTGCTTCCAGCGTGATGACATCGCCTGCCTGAAAGGTTCCATCGGTACAGGATTTTGTAACAGAATAAAAAGCACCGGGAGTCAGGGAAAGTTGTTTTATGGTGTTGCGCAGCAGTGTTCCTTTTTCAAAAAGCTCCTCCCATGACAGTAATTTGTCACTGTATTTTTCTGAATTTTTATGATTGGTTACAGATGGATTTCGTTTCATGGTCTGTTCCTTTTCTTGAATTTATCCTACTTTATCATACTTTATACTACTTAGCAATATCGAATCCTCCAACATGCTATAGTCAAAAAAGTTTACGGAATCCGTAGACAATACAAAAGAAGAAGGAGGATAACGGAATGAGGCCGTTAAAGGGAAAAGTCAGTATCACACTGGATAGTGACGTTATTCAGATTATCAGAGATTACGCAGAGGAGGATAACCGGTCGTTTAGTCAGTATATCAATATGGTGTTGAAAGAATATATCAACAGGCAAGGCAGGACTGCATTAACAAAGTCTTGAGCTTGCCTGTTTTTATTATACAACGAAAATATGATATAGCAAGGTGAAATGGCAATATTATCCGATTATAAACAATAACAATATCTCACAGTAAACACAAATGGGCCGGAAGGTTCCGTCCCCGCCGAATGGCGGGGACGAAACCTTTCGGCCCTCGTTCGTTACTGTGTGATATTGTTATTTGATTTTGTCTCCGAGTATCCGTATCCAGTAGTCGCGTGTCTCAGCGACAACAACACCGCTGAGTGCCAGCAGTGCGATCAGGTTCGGTAGTGCCATCAGCGCATTGAAGATATCGGCGATGGTCCACACGGCTTCTACGGTCATGAACGGTCCGATAAAAATAGCCAGGATATACAGGAAACGGTATGCCATGACGGCGTTTTTGCTTCCGTTTGAGAGGTACTCCAGGCAGCGTTCTCCGTAGTAGTTCCAACCGATGATGGTGGTGAATGCGAAGAAGATCAGGCACATCATCAGGAGAAATGCGGAAAACTGCGGCGGGACCGGAAGTCCCTGCTGGAATGCGCGTGTGGTTACGGCAACACCTTCCAGTCCGACGGTATGGGAACCGGTCAGGACGATGCAAAGACCAGTCATGGTACACACGATAATGGTATCGATAAAGGTTCCGGTCATGGTAACCAGACCCTGGCGGGCCGGTTCTTTGGTCTGTGCTGCAGCTGCAGCGATCGGAGCGCTTCCGAGTCCGGCTTCATTGGAGAAGATACCGCGGGCGATCCCCTTTTGCATGGCAACAAGAATCGCGCCAAGTGCACCGCCGGCAGCGGCCCGAAGTCCAAACGCACTCTGGATGATCTCGGCAAATGCAGCCGGAATGCGGGAAGCATTCAGAACCAGAATAACGACGCTGGATGCAATGTAGAAAACTGCCATAAACGGTACTACAATAGAAGAAACACTTGCGATACGCTGAATGCCGCCAAGCACGACCAGAGCCACGCAGATGGTTAAAATGATGCCGGTTGCGATAACGGCGATGCTGTAATCGTGCCCGAAGAGATTGATCACGTGCACATTATTTTTATCGAAAAAGTCTCCGGCAGCGGCAGTGATGCCGTTTACCTGGGTGAAGGTACCGATTCCGAGAAGGCCGACACCGGCACCAAAGAATGCGAAAATCTTACCAAGCCAGCGCCAGTTTTGGCCCATTCCGTTTTCAATATAGTAGAACGGTCCGCCGAGTACATGCCCGCTTTCATCGACAACACGGTATTTGATGGCGAGAACGCCCTCGGAATATTTGGTTGCCATGCCGAATAAGGCTGCGATCCACATCCAGAACAGGGCACCTGCGCCGCCTGCAACGAGGGCGGTTGCGACGCCGACGATGTTGCCGGTACCGATGGTTGCGGACAAGGCGGTACAGAGGGCTGCAAAGCTGCTGACCTCACCGTGGCCTTCGCCTTCATTCTGGAACATGTACTTACAGGCCATGCCCAGCTTGTGGAACTGGATGCCGCGCAGGCGGACCGTCAAAAAGATTCCGGTTGCCAGAATCAGAACGATCAGGGGGACGCCCCATACAAAGCCATCCAGCCAGTTCAGAAACTTACTTACATTAGTTAACATAATACTCACTCTTTCTCCCTTAGGGGTTTTGTTTGATAGAAGCTCTGGGGGAAGAAAACCGGAAGAAAACCAGTTTTTGGTAAACAAAAAAGGAAGTATTCCAACTGCGTGACTGCAGGTGAAAAACTCCCTCTAAAGAGTGTGGAAAGACGGATGCATTGCTGCATCATGTGCTCTGTCCTTTTGCCTGAGAGATTGGCACGTTTCGTGCTGTACACCTTCGGCGCTCCATACATGAGACTCTCCAGAGTTTGCTTCTTGCAAAGAAGCATAGACGATTTGCTTTAGAAATGCAAGTGTATTTTCAAAAAACAGGAAAAGTCTTTGAAAAAATACAATTTTATAAAGTACTGCTTGCATATACTTATAAGAAATGTGTATAATAGAAGTTCTAGGGCATTTAGGCCCTTACATGAAAGAGGAAAACGTATGAACAACGAAAAAGATTTTTTGGGGACAGAGCCCATCGGAAAACTGCTCCGCTCTCTGGCTATTCCGACCATTACGGCACAGCTGATCAACATGCTGTATAATATTGTAGACCGTATTTACATCGGTCACATTCCGGAATCCGGCGCACTGGCCTTGACCGGAGTCGGAGTCTGCATGCCACTCATTATGATCGTTTCGGCATTTGCGGCCCTGGTGGGAAGCGGAGGTGCCCCGCGTGCTTCCATCCACATGGGAAAGCAGGATTATGACCAGGCAGAGAAAATTTTAGGGAACTGTTTTACGCTTCAGGTGGTAATTTCCGTGATCCTGACAGCGATTCTGTTTTTATTTAACCGGAACCTGCTTCTGGCTTTCGGTGCCAGCGAGAACACGATAGGGTATGCAGTCAGCTATATGAATCTGTATTCCCTGGGAACGATTTTTGTGCAGCTGACACTCGGTATGAATATGTTTATCACAGCCCAGGGCTTTGCAAAAACCGGCATGCTTTCCGTACTTATCGGTGCAGTTACAAACATTGTCCTGGATCCGGTATTTATCTTTGGAATGCATATGGGAGTCCGTGGAGCGGCACTTGCAACAGTCATTTCCCAGGCGGTTTCCACGGTCTGGGTTCTGGCGTTTTTAACCGGAAAAAAGACACGCTTAAAGATCCGTTTTAGTACAATGGGACTGAATCCATCCATCATTCTGCCATGTGTGGCTCTGGGTGCAGCGACCTTCGTTATGCAGTCCAGTGAGAGTGTGATTTCAGTCTGCTTTAACTCCTCTCTGTTAAAATACGGCGGTGATATTGCAGTCGGCGCCATGACCATTTTAACCAGTGCCATGCAGTTTGCGATGCTTCCGCTGCAGGGACTTGGTCAGGGTGCCCAGCCGATCATCAGCTACAATTACGGCGCACGGAATGCAGAGCGTGTAAAGGGCGCGTTTAAGCTTCTGTTAAAGGTAAGCCTGACCTATTCGGTCCTGATCTGGCTGTTTGTGGAGCTGGTTCCGCAGGCCTTTGCAGGGATGTTTACTGCGGATGCAGAGCTTCTTGCATTTACGTCCCGCGCACTCCGCATCTACATGGGCTGCATCTTTATGTTTGGCATTCAGATCGCCTGCCAGATGACATTTACCTCCATTGGCTTTGCAAAGGAATCAATCGTTGTGGCAGTAACCAGAAAGTTTATCTTGCTGCTTCCGCTGATCTATATCCTCCCGCATGTGCTGGCAGGCAACCAGACTATGGCGGTTTATACGGCAGAACCGGTTGCAGATTTCCTGGCAGTATCGTTTACGATACTCTTATTCAGACGGCAGTTTAAGAAGGCTTTGAGTACGCTTGTGTAGGAAAATTCCTATCTGCAACAGAGGCAGGAACGGAAGCGAAATGGTGCGATGCATCGCTGCATTTGAGCCAAAAAACAGTAACAAGGTGGCATATTTCGTCAAAAACGCGGCGGAATGTGCCACCTTTGTAGTTACAAAAAATATTGCGTGCTATAGTGTTTCCAACAGAAAATGGCATAGAGCCAGAGGGGATACTTACTTATGGATCTTGGAACATTTTATGAGAAACACAAGCAGTTTTACTATTGGTTTTTATATCGGAAATTGAAAAATACCGGGCTGCCGTACCATGCGGAAGACATCATTCATGATGCAGTTGTAGCCATTATCGCGAATGAAAAACATCTGGAAATCTTCGAAAATCTGACAGAAAAACAGGCGAAACAATATTTTAAAACGTGTCTGGTCAACCGGCTGATCGATACCATACGGCAGGAAAAACGAAAGCGGGAGCAGTTAGAAGAGCTGGAACGGACAGAAAGAAGCGAGCTTAGAGAGGAGACCAGTGCATGCAGCATGGAAAATGCAGTCATCGAAAAGCTGAATCTGGAAAGCTGTGCACCTGGTGTCTTATGTCTTTTTAGCAGCAAGGAAATGGAACTGATCCGGCTTGTCTTTTTGCAGGAGCTTCCTTACCGGGAGGTGGCAAGAATAGACCGTGTGAGGGAAAGCGCCATTGCTATGCGGGTGGTCAGACTTCGAAAAAAGATATGGAAAATCTGCCTGAAACAGCATGTTTTTGATGAATTTGTGGAAAAACGAATAAAAACGCTGCCAATTGGTTCATAAATTAAAATTTTGGACTTGCCAAGCAAAAAAACTTGTGTTATTATGATGTCAATTTTCAGAGGAACACTTCTGAAAGAAAACCAAACAAATGGCAGTGAAGGAGACTCTTGCCAGCAGGACTTCGACAGGAAGAGGGCGTCACCGACTGAGAGCGCCGTCAGGTTGGACTCTGGCTCACAGGGAACACTCCGGAGCCGGTATTTCGAAAGACATAGACTGTTAAACGGTTCAAGTTGCCAGTCATGTGCGTAGGGGTATCCGTAGGACACACGTTACGTGTCTTAAAAGAGTGGAGCCGCTTTCGTTCAAAGGGGAAAGAAAGTCAGGTCTCAATGCGGGTGGTACCGCGGAACATAACAAAATCATAGTGTCCCGTCCCGGAATATGTAACAGTATTCCGCGACGGGATTTTTTGTGTTACATATCAGAAATTCACCAACGTGTATTTCCTGATAGTTTCCCAAAATTCCTTCCGGAATACAGAACCACCACATTCAGGTAAGGAGAGAACAGCATGGAATTTTTAACAGGTGTAAAGGAAAAGGAAACCATCGGAATCAGCGAAATCTTAAGCGGAGATTATGTCGGAAAGGTCGTAAAAATGAACGGTGCAGTCCACAACATCCGTGATATGGGTGAGTTTGCATTTGTTATTTTGCGCAAGGCAGAAGGTCTGGTGCAGTGTGTGTATGAGGAACGAAAAACCGACTTCGATCTAAAAGAACTGAAGGAAGAATCCGCTGTGGAAGTGACCGGTGTGGTTACTTTGGAGGAGCGTGCCCCGCAGGGATTTGAACTCCGTCTTACCGGTATCCGGGTATTGTCCCAGCCGTCCGAGGTTATGCCGATCGCCATCAACAAATGGAAGATGAATACCTCCTTAGAGACACGTTTAAGTCTTCGTCCGGTATCCTTAAGAAATGTCCGCGAACGTGCAAAATTCAAAGTTCAGGAAGGCATTGTACGCGCTTTCCGTGAGTTTTTGTCCAGTCAGGGATTCACCGAAGTGCATACCCCGAAGATCGTATCCCGCGGCGCAGAGGGCGGCGCAAACGTCTTTAAATTAAACTACTTCAACAAAAAAGCAGAGCTTGGACAGAGTCCGCAGTTCTACAAACAGATGATGGTTGGCGTGTTTGACCGTGTATTTGAGGTGGCTCCGGTGTTCCGTGCCGAGAAGCACAACACCACCCGTCATTTAAACGAATATATCGGACTGGATTTTGAGATGGGCTATATCGACAGCTTTGAAGATGTCATGGCGATGGAGACCGGATTCTTAAAATATACCATGGAGCTGTTAAAGAAAGATTATAAGAAAGAGCTGGACATGCTTGACATCGATCTTCCATCCATCACCCAGATCCCGCAGGTCCGTTTCGATGAGGCAAAGCAGCTGGTATCGGAAAAATATAACCGGAAGATCCGCAACCCATTCGACTTAGAGCCAGAGGAGGAAGTGCTGATCGGCCGTTATTTCAAGGAAGAGTACGACAGCGATTTCGTGTTTGTCACCCATTATCCATCGAAAAAACGTCCGTTTTACGCCATGGATGACCCGGCAGATGAGCGTTTCACCTTAAGTTTTGACCTGCTGTATAAGGGTCTGGAAATCACCACCGGAGGTCAGCGTATCCACGATTACCAGATGATCCTGGAGAAGATGGCGAAGCGCGGAATGGACCCGGAAGACATCAAGGATTACCTGATGATCTTCAAATATGGCATGCCGCCGCACGGTGGTCTTGGCATCGGCTTAGAGCGTTTGACCATGCGCCTGTTAGACGAGCAGAATGTACGTGAGACTTCATTGTTCCCGCGTGACGTGACCAGACTGGAACCGTAATCAGCGTAATCAGTTTTGAAAAACGCAGTGGCAAGGCGATAAAAATGGAAGTTTCTGTGACAGTGCCGGTGCAAACGAAAAATACCATGGCAGTTGGAGAAACAGACAGGGTGCCGGTGCAACCTGGAAACCGGCAGGAAAGGATTGAAAATATGGCAAATATCATCAGCGATGAAACCATCGAATATGTAGGAATTCTGGCAAAACTGGAACTCTCGGACGAAGAAAAAGAGACTGCAAAACAGGATATGGGCCGGATGTTAGACTATATTGACAAGTTAAACGAACTGGATACGACCGGAGTCGAGCCGATGTCGCATGTATTTCCGGTGACAAATGTGTTCCGGGAAGATGTGGTAACCAATGGAGATGAGCGGGATAAGATCCTGCTGAATGCGCCGGAGCAGAAGGATGGAGCGTTTAAGGTTCCGAAGACGGTAGAATAAAGGGAGGAAACGACGTGAGTATCTTAGATTTAACAGCGGTAGAGCTTGGAAAAAAGATCAAATCCGGCGAGATTACGGCAGTGGAAGCCACAAAGGCAGCCCTTGCGCAGATCAGGGCACTGGAGCCGGTATTAAATTGTTATGTGACCGTAGATGAGGAAGGTGCGTTAAAGCGTGCCGGAGAAGTGCAGAAGCAGATTGAAGACGGAACATTGACCGGCCCGCTTGCCGGTGTTCCGATTGCTATTAAGGATAATATGTGTACAGAGGGCCTGCTGACAACCTGCAGTTCCAAAATTCTGGATAACTTCAAGCCGACTTACACGGCCGAGGCAGTAAAAAACCTGGAGGCAGCAGGTGCTATCATTCTTGGTAAGACAAACATGGATGAGTTTGCCATGGGAAGCACCACCGAGACTTCTGCTTACGGCGAGACGAAAAACCCGTGGAACCCGGAACATGTGCCGGGCGGTTCCTCCGGTGGTTCCTGTGCGGCAGTGGCAGCAAATGAGTGCTTCTTCGCATTGGGCTCCGATACCGGCGGTTCCATCCGCCAGCCGAGTTCTTTCTGCGGTGTCACCGGCATCAAGCCAACCTACGGAACCGTTTCCCGTTATGGCCTGGTTGCCTATGGTTCTTCCCTGGACCAGATCGGACCGGTCGCAAAGGATGTGACGGACTGTGCTACGATCCTGGAAGCAATTTCTTCCTATGACAAGAAGGACAGCACTTCCATGAAACGAGAGGACTGCGATTTTACCTCTGCCCTGGTGGACGATGTAAAGGGCATGCGCATCGGCATCCCGCGTGATTACTTTGGCGAGGGCCTGGATCCGGAAGTGAAGGATGCCATCTTAAAGGCAGCAAAGGTTCTGGAAGAGAAGGGCGCTATTGTCGAAGAGTTTGACTTAAGCCTAGTGGAATACGCCATTCCGGCTTACTATGTCATCGCTTCCGCAGAGGCAAGCTCCAATTTATCCCGTTTCGATGGTGTAAAATACGGACACCGTGCAAAGGAATACGAGGGTCTTCACAACATGTACAAAAAGAGCCGTTCCGAGGGCTTTGGCCCGGAGGTAAAACGCCGTATCATGCTTGGTTCCTTCGTTTTAAGCAGCGGCTATTACGATGCTTACTATTTAAAGGCACTCCGCACCAAGGCGCTCATTAAGAAAGCCTTCGATCAGGCCTTTGAAAAATACGATGTCATTTTAGGACCGGCGGCACCGACCACCGCGCCGAAGTTAGGCGAGTCCTTAAGTGATCCGCTTCAGATGTATCTGGGTGATATCTATACTATTTCCGTAAACCTGGCAGGACTTCCGGGCATGACCGTTCCCTGCGGAAAAGATTCCAAGGGACTGCCGATCGGTCTGCAGCTGATCGGAGACTGCTTCAAGGAAAAGAACATCATCCGCGCCGGTTATGCGTATGAATGCAGCAGAAGCTACGAAACACCGGAACTGGCAAAAGCGGCAGAAGCGAAGCTGGATGAAGAGCCAGTCATGGCAAAAGCGGCAGAAGCGAAGCTGGATGGAGAGCCAGTCATGGCGAAAGAGGCAGAAGCGAAGCTGGACAGAGAGCCGGCCGTATCAAAACAGGCAGAAGCAAAAGCAGTAGAAAAGGAGGCGCAGTAACATGAGCAAACAGTATGAGACCGTCATTGGCCTGGAGGTTCACGTAGAACTGGCGACCAAAACCAAAATTTTCTGCGGCTGTTCCACCGCATTCGGCGGTGCGCCAAACACCCATACCTGCCCGGTCTGCACCGGTATGCCGGGTTCCCTTCCGGTTTTAAACAAGCAGGTTGTAGAGTACGCACTGGCAGTCGGACTGGCTACGAACTGCGGCATCAACCAGTACTGCAAATTCGACCGGAAAAACTATTTCTACCCGGATAATCCGCAGAACTATCAGATCTCCCAGCTGTATCTGCCAATCTGCCATGACGGCTGGGTCGAGATCGATACCGCTGCAGGTAAGAAAAAGATCGGTATCCACGAAATCCACATGGAGGAGGATGCCGGAAAGCTGGTCCATGATGAGTGGGAAGACTGCTCTCTGGTTGATTACAACCGAAGCGGTGTTCCGTTAATTGAGATCGTGTCCGAGCCGGATATGCGCAGCGCTGACGAGGTCATTGCCTATCTGGAAAAACTTCGCCTGATCATCCAGTACCTTGGCGCTTCCGACTGTAAGCTGCAGGAGGGCTCCATGCGGGCGGATGTCAACCTCTCTGTCCGCGAAGTGGGCGCACCGGAGTTCGGTACCAGAACTGAGATGAAAAACTTAAACTCCTTCAAGGCCATTGCCCGTGCAATCGAGGGCGAGCGTACCCGCCAGATCGAGCTGATCGAGGATGGCAAGAAGGTCATTCAGGAAACCCGCCGCTGGGATGACAACAAGGAATCCTCCCATGCGATGCGTTCCAAGGAAGATGCGCAGGATTACCGTTACTTCCCAGACCCGGATCTGGTTCCGGTATGGATTTCGGATGAGTGGATCGAGCGTGTGAAGGCTGCACAGCCGGAGCTTCGCACCGAGAAACTGGCCCGCTACGAGAGTGAGTACGGACTGCCGCAGTACGATGCAGAGATCCTGACCGGTTCCAAGCATCTGGCCGATGTATTCGAACAGACGGTAGCACTGTGCGGCAAGCCGAAGGAGGTTTCCAACTGGCTTATGACCGAGGCCATGCGCCTCTTAAAAGAACAGGAGCAGGAGCCGGAAGACATGACCTTCTCCCCGGAGAACCTGGCGAAGCTCATCAGCCTGGTAGATAAAAACGTCATCAACCGTACCGTTGCAAAGGACGTGTTTGAGGTAGTATTTAAGGAAAATGTAGATCCGGAGCGCTATGTCGAAGAGCACGGATTAAAGGTGGTAAATGATACCGGTGCATTGACAAAGACCATCGAGGAGCTGTTAGAGAAGAACCCGCAGTCCGTTGCAGATTTTAAGGCTGGAAAAGAAAAAGCTATGGGCTTTATCGTAGGCCAGACCATGCGCGCCATGAAGGGCAAGGCCGATCCGGCTGTGGTCAACCAGCTGGTGCGGGAACTGATGTCCCGGTAGATAGAATAACAGCCAGTTTGGATTTAGCGGAGATGTCCTGCATGGGGACATCTAGCCGGAACCAGACTGGCTGTCCTGCTGAAAAGGACAATATTCAATCAGATGTCCACGCAGGGAAACCAGTGACAGAAAAAGAAGATATATTCTGTAAAATTCGTGAAAAATGCGATTGTAATACCACTTTATATCGTGTAAAATGGAATGCAAACCAAGAACACCGGGTGTCAGCGCCTGGGTGAAGAAAGGGAGTACACAGCTGATGAGGAGGAAAAAGAAGATGCAGCCATATGCAGAGATGAGCACAGAGGAACTGCAGGAGCTCAGAAAGCAGCTTTCTGTCCAGTACAAAGAGTTTCAGGGAAAGGATTTAAGACTGGACATGTCCAGAGGTAAGCCAAGTGTAGAACAGCTGGATCTTTCCATGGGAATGATGGATGTATTAAGCAGCAGCGATGACTTAACCTGTGAAGACGGAACCGACTGCCGTAACTATGGTGGACTGACAGGAATCAAGGAAGCCAAAGAGCTGATCGGAGACATGATGGAGGTAGCTCCGGATTACATCATCATTTACGGCAATTCCAGCTTGAATGTTATGTTCGATACCGTATCCCGCTCCATGACTCACGGCGTAATGGGATGTACTCCGTGGTGCAAATTAGATAAAGTGAAGTTCCTTTGCCCGGTACCGGGTTATGACCGTCATTTTGCCATTACCCAGTATTTCGGCATTGAGATGATCAATGTTCCGATGACTCCGGATGGCCCGGACATGGATATGGTGGAAAGACTTGTGGCAGAGGATGACAGCATTAAGGGTATCTGGTGCGTGCCGAAGTATTCCAATCCGACCGGAACCAGTTATTCTGATGAGACCGTCCGCCGCTTTGCAAGACTGAAACCGGCCGCTCCGGATTTCCGTATCTACTGGGATAATGCTTATGGCGTACATCATTTATACGATCACGATCAGGACCACCTGATCGAGATTCTGGCAGAGTGTAAGCGTGCCGGCAACCCGGATATGGTTTACAAATTCGCTTCCACTTCAAAAATCAGCTTCCCGGGTTCCGGTATTGCAGCCATCGCAACATCCCGCAACAACCTGGAGGATATTGAGAAGCAGTTGAAATTCCAGACCATCAGCCATGATAAGGTAAACCAGCTGCGTCATGTCCGTTACTTTGGTGATATCCATGGCATGGTAGAGCATATGCGCAAGCATGCGGATATCCTGCGTCCGAAGTTTGAGGCAGTCATTGATACCCTGGAGCGTGAGCTTGGCGGTCTTGGTATCGGAACATGGACCAAGCCCAAGGGAGGCTACTTTATCGCCTTCGATTCCCTGGATGGTTGTGCAAAGGCTATCGTAGCGCGCTGTAAGAAAGCCGGTCTGGTTATGACCGGTGCCGGAGCAACCTATCCATATGGAAAGGATCCTCATGACACCAATATCCGTATTGCACCGTCCTATCCACCGCTGAGTGATCTGATCCTGGCAATGGACCTGTTCGCGCTGTGTACGAAGATCGTAAGTATTGATAAGATCCTGAAAGACCGGGAAGAGGCGCAGAAAGTACCGGAGCAGGCATAACGTGTTCTAAAAAATAGAAAAGAAAAAAGAAAAAATCCATGCCGTTTGCGTGTGAACGCAAGCAGCATGGATTTTTTTTCTGAAATACAGAACTCTGTTGTGCAAACGGATTGTCATTCACAGGAATGAGCACAGCCATGTGCAAAGAATGTCCCAAGGTATCATTGAAAAAAAGGGAGGCAGACGTATAATGGAAGTATAAGAAATGGTCAGTAAGCGCGCAAGAGTCTGTTTCTGAAATAGAGAATAAGGAGCTGGAACATTGAATAGAGACATTATTTATAAGGAACTTGTTCAACTGGATCTGGAAGCAGAAAGTACAGATGAGGTGTTTTCTATCCTGGCAGAGAAGCTGGAAAAAGCTGGATATATTCGTGCAGGATTTTTAGAAGCAATCAAGGAACGGGAAAAAAATTATCCTACGGCATTGCCGATTGAACCTTATCCGGTGGCAATTCCGCATACAGATCCTAAATGTATTGTAAAGCCTTTTGTTGCATGTGTTCGGTTAAAACATCCTATTCCATGGAGAGAAATGGCAGCAAATGAGATTATCCATCAGGTGAAATTTGCATTTATGCTTGGTTTCCAGGAAGCAGATGCAGGAGAAAGCCATATAGAACTTTTACAGATTCTGGTCAATAACCTGCAAAAGGTAGAACTGATGGAAAAACTGGACCATGCAAACACGGTTGAGGAGTATTGGAAACTGATTATATCAATGGATGGATTGGAGGATTCATAATGAAAAAGATTGTAGTAGCATGTGCGAGTGGAGTAGCAACTTCCCAGGCAGTAGCAAGTAAGGTAAACCGTCTTCTGAAAGAAAATCATGTGGATGCAGCAGTGAAAGCAGTAAACATTCGTTCTCTGGATACGGAATTAAGAGACAGTGTGGCATATATTTCCATTACAAAAACGACAAAGGAATATCCGGTTCCGGTAATTAATGGAATTGCATTTTTAACCGGAGTAAAACAGGCAGATGAATTGAATAAACTGATTGAACTTTGTAAATAGCAGGAGGAAATTATGGAGATACTTACTCAGATAGTAAACTTTTTTCTGGGCCTTGGGGCGTCAGTATTTGTTCCGTTTATTATGATCATTGCCGGATTGATCGTGAGAATGAAAGTTAAAGATGCGATTTCATCTGGTATTACACTGGCCGTAGCTTTTACCGGAATGAACCTGATTATCAGCTTCATGAAGGATTCCCTGAATCCGGCGGCACAGGCAATTATGTCAGCAACGGGCATGTCATTTCCGGTTGTTGACGGTGGATGGACTACTATGGCAACCATTTCCTGGTCCTGGCCGTACGCATTTTTAATGTTTCCGTTGCTGATCGGAATCAATGTGTTAATGATCCTGTTAAATAAAACGAATACGATCAATGCAGATCTGTGGAATGTATGGCTGAAAATCTTCACAGCAGTTGCAGTGGCATCCATTACAAAGAGTGTTATTCTGGCATTTGTGGTGGCAGCAGTGCAGGTTGTGGTAGAATTGAAATCGGCAGATGCAAACCAGCATAGAATCGAAAAATTAACAGGAATCCCGGGAGTGACCTGTACGCATACAACATTAACCTTTTGCGCAGTTATGTATCCGATTGCCTGCCTGCTGAAGAAAATTCCGGGTATGGATCGCAAGTTCGATACCGAAACTCTGAGAAACAAGTTTGGTATTTTTGCTGAGAATCATGTGCTGGGATTTATTTTAGGATGTTTATTTGGTGCGGTGGCAAGATATGCTTTTGCTGATGTGCTGATCCTGGCTGTAAAGTCGGCGACTGCCATGACACTTTTCCCGGTAGTAGCTAAGTATTTTATGCAGGCATTATCACCTATTTCTGAGGCAATGAGCGAATTTATGAATAAGAAATTCGAAGGAAAAGAGCTCAACGTTGGTCTTGACTGGCCGATTATGGGAGGATGCAACGAAATCTGGCTTACGATTCTCTGGAGCATTCCATTTATGCTGTTGTTTTCTGCGATTTTACCTGGAAACGGAATTCTTCCGTTTGCCGGCCTGATGGGTTCATCCCTGGCAGTTCCAGCATTTCTTGTAACACAGGGAAATCTGATTCAGATGTTTATTCTTGCGGCAATCAGCTGTCCCATCTTTTTATGGGTGGGAACTGCATTTGCTCCGTTTATGACAGAGCTTGCAACGGTTACCGGAAGTGTATCACTCAATGCAGGAGAACTGATCAGTAACAGCCTGATCAATGGACCGGTATTTACATATTCTATTTCACACGTGTTCCAGTTCCTGCAGGGCAATTTTATTCCGCTGATCATTTTAGTGGTTTGGTTTGTATGCTTTATTTCTTATTATAAGGCACTGAGAAAGGAAGAAGCCGAAGATCTGGCCCAGGAAGGGGAAAAATAGTTCTGAAAGGAGAGATTGAAGGTGTACCTGGATCAAAGGGGAGTTAAGATATTAAAGATGATCGTGAATGATCCGTCGGTTTCAGGAAAAGAACTGGAACAGTCCTTAGGGCTGAGCAGGAAACAGATCAGCTACAGCCTTGGAAAAATTAACGATTACCTGAAAAAGAATGGTTTCGAGGAAATCAAATGGCTGAAAACGGGGAGATTTCTGGTTTCGCTTGCGGTAATCAGGGAGTATCAGTCAGAAGATTCGAAAACAGCCGAGTACACCTATGTTCTCTCAGATGAAGAACGATACAGCTGGCTGACCTTACGTCTGTTATGTCACACAGAAGAATTGTCTACATATCATTTTACAGATGAATTGAAAATCAGTAAAAATACGTTGATGAGTGATCTGAAACGGGTTCAGGAGATTATGAAATCTTATGGACTGGAGCTGAATTACGACAGAAAGCGTGGATATGTGGTTTATGGAGAGGAATATGACAAGCGTGGATTGATTATCCAGGCATTAAGGGAGAATTTGAATATTCCTGGAGGCGAGGAACGTCTCGCTGTGGTTTACCACATAAAACAGACAGAGCTGGAACAGCTGAGATCAGATATAAAAGAAATAGAAGAGAAGCTGTCTGTCTGTTATGCAGATGAACGGATGAAAGAATTTCCATATATTCTGGCATTCCTTTTACGGCAGATTCGGAACGGATGCCTGCTGCAGAACTTGCCGGAATGCTCATGTACGGTAAGGAAGCAAGCAACCGAAAACAAGAGATAGACCGCCAGCACTACACTATTCCGAACCAAAGACCAAAAGATAAGCATTGTGGGAAAATCTAAACTTTTGGATTTTCCTACAATGCCGACTACGGCGGAATCCTTCCCACTCCTTATATCTTTATTTCCGTATACATTGAATTTGTATTTAGTAAATGCTATAATGTCCCTATTCAAATTATAAATGTGTTGAATTAGTTACATGTACATATTTTTTGTGCCGCATAAATACCCTGTTGAGGTTGTCGTTCTTTGTCCAGATGTGGAAACAATAAAAGGAAGGGAACGATACAGGGAGAAAACAGGCTATTCCGGCTTTACGGTTGAAACCTTATACGATACATTTATGCAGACAACACCACGGATCGGCTTTTGGCTGGACAATTCCAACCAAACACCACAGCAGACAGCAGAAACCATTCTGAACGCCAGAAAGTCGGTATGATTGTTACATATAAGGGGAAGAAAAATTTCTTTTAGGTACTTTCTTTCCTAAAACTAATGTGATATAATAGCATCATTCCAAAAAAGGAGTAAAAAATATGCGGCAAGGTATTCTTAAATAAAACTATAATCAAATAGTGGGAACAAAGGATTATGATAGTCCCTTTTGTGGGGGCTTGGTTTTTTGTACCCAATTTAAGAATACTTTTGCCTTATCAATTTTGACATATCCGAAAAACAGCAATCACAAACAGGTGTATGCTGTATATGTGTATGTCCGCAAATTATAATCCCCAGTGGTAAAAGTATTTTACTGCTGGGGATTTTTATGCCCTTTTGGGGCTGTAAAAGGAGGACAATCACATGAAAATAATCAATATTGGAATTCTCGCCCATGTAGACGCAGGAAAAACAACATTGACGGAAAGCCTGCTGTACACCAGTGGAGCGATTGCGGAACAAGGAAACGTGGATAAAGGAACTACAAGAACAGACACTATGATTTTGGAACGGCAGCGCGGAATTACCATTCAGACAGCGGTTACTTCTTTTTGCTGGAATGATTATAAAATCAATATCGTGGACACTCCCGGTCATATGGATTTTTTAACCGAAGCATACCGCTCTTTATCTGTCCTTGACGGAGCTGTTTTAGTCATTTCGGCAAAAGACGGCGTACAGGCACAAACCCGTATATTATTCCATGCGCTTCAGAAAATGGACATTCCGACAATTATCTTTATAAATAAGATAGACCAAAATGGGATCGACCTGCGGCGTGTTTACCAAAGCATTAAAGATAAACTTACCAGTGATATGATTGTCATGCAGGAGGTTTCCCTGTCGCCAAAGATAACCATGACCGATATTTCTGATTTGGACAAATGGGATATGATTATTTCCGGAAGCGATGAACTATTAGAACGATATGTTGCAGAGGATTCTTTGGATATACAGGAATTACAATATGAAAAGTGCAAAAGAACCAGATGCTGCTCTTTGTTTCCTGTTTATCATGGGAGTGCAAAAGACAATTTAGGAACAGAAAAACTGATTGAAGCGATTACAGAAACTTTCATTACAGAAACAGACGATATTCAGTCTGAATTATGTGGATATGTTTTTAAGGTTGAGTATACAGAGCGGAAAAAACGGCTTTCTTATTTACGCCTGTATCATGGGACGCTCCATTTACGGGATACCCTGCTGCTGTCAAAAAAGGAAAAAATAAAGATTACAGAAATGTGTATTCCGTCAAATGGTGAAATCGTCCCGGT
>NZ_QUIK01000022.1:0-9912 GCF_003480105.1 Clostridium sp. AM42-4 | reverse complement strand
ATTACAGAAATGTGTATTCCGTCAAATGGTGAAATCGTCCCGGTTGACCATGCCTGTCCGGGAGAAATTGTTATTTTAGCTGATGATACTTTGAAACTGAACGACATTCTGGGAAATGAAAAACTCCTGCCTCACAAAACACGGATTGATAATCCCATGCCATTACTTCGGACAACGGTAGAGCCGCAAAAGCCGGAGCAAAGGGAAGCCCTGTTAAATGCCCTCACAGAGATTGCTGATACAGACCCTCTTTTGCATTTTGACATTGATACTGTTACACATGAGATTATATTATCTTTTTTGGGAAAAGTACAGTTAGAAGTTATTTGTTCGCTATTAGAAGAAAAATATCATGTGGGCGTGGCTATGAAAGAGCCTTCGGTTATTTATCTGGAAAGACCGCAAAAAAAAGCGAGCTACACGATTCATATTGAAGTGCCGCCGAATCCGTTTTGGGCATCTATTGGTTTGACTGTAACACCGCTTCCTGTTGGAAGCGGAACACAATATAAAAGCGAGGTATCTCTCGGCTATTTAAACCAAAGTTTTCAAAATGCCGTCATGGAGGGTGTGCGTTATGGAATGGAGCAGGGCTTATATGGCTGGGGAGTGACAGACTGCCAAATTTGTTTTGATTATGGAGTTTATTACAGCCCGGTCAGCACCCCCGCTGATTTTCGTTTTCTTGCGCCTGTCGTGTTGGAGCAGGCATTGAAAAAAGCAGGAACACAACTGTTGGAACCATACCTTTCCTTTACCCTTTTTGCACCGCAGGAATATCTTTCACGGGCTTATAATGACGCACCAAAGTATTGCGCAATCATTGAATCAACCAGACTTGAAAAAGATGAAGTTATTTTTAAGGGGGAAATCCCTGCCCGTTGTATTGGTGAATATAGAAATGATTTGAATTTTTATACAAATGGAAGAAGTGTCTGCATTACAGAATTAAAAGGGTATCAGGAAACTTCCGGCGAGCCTGTGTTTCAGCCACGCCGCCCGAACAGCCGTTTAGACAAGATCCGGCATATGTTTCAGAAGATAATGTAACATCTTGCGCAATGCAAACGTTCATTGCTGGCTATTGCGAAATATCATTGATAAAATCAGCATCAGAGAGGAGGAACCATTTTGAACCAGAAACAGACGGATATTACAACAGGAAAGCAAATACGTCATCTGCGAACACAATCGGGAATGACACAGGAAGAACTGGCTGGGAAATTGAATGTTACCCGGCAGGCGCTATCGAATTGGGAGAGAGATGTTAATGAACCCGATTTAAATACGTTGAAAAAAATTTGTTTTCTTTTTGGAGTCCACATGGACGATTTTGCGAAGGAGGTAATAACAAAAATGGAAACATGTGAAAAAAAGAGAAACGACAATTTAATAAGTATGATATGGCAATTGGACTTTTTTATGGTGTCGGGATATTTCTTGGCATTGGTATTTTCTTTGTTGGCGGTTTTATGACAATGTCGGGTGCAGGGTGGGGAGCATCACTATTTGGCGGTGGCTGTTTTTCTCTTGTATTTGGCTTGATATGCCATGCAGTTATTACATTGAGAAGAAATGACAAATGATGACATATCCTGCTTTCTAGTCTTTTCGGTCATATCGCGTAAAAAAGCCGCTGCTTTTGGCTTTCCAATAGCGGCGGCAAAGGGAAATATCCTTTGAATACCTTACAGAAGAAAAGTTTTGCAGCATTATAAAAATAAAAGCCTATACCATTTTGGAAAGAAAAGATACATAATAGTCAAGACGGCAACAATCAGAAGTTATGGAGGGTAACAATGGAATATAGTAAGGAAGATTTAATGGAAGCAAAAAGGCAAATTTTGGGAGTGGGAGAGAACATGGGAACAGAGGAAAGCAAAAAGATCTGGGAGAAAAACGCACAATTTTGGGATGATGCAATGGGTGACGAATCCAATGAATTTCACAGAGAGGTAGTACGTCCCAAAGTAACGGAACTTCTCTCTCCTGATCCTTCGGATTACATTTTGGATATTGCGTGCGGCAATGGAAATTATTCTTCGTATCTTGCACAGAGAGGCGCTTCGGTCGTCGCTTTTGATTACAGCAAAAAAATGATAGAATTGGCTAAAAGACGGCGATCACAATATGCAAAACAAATTGAGTTTTGCGTAGCGGATGCGACCAATAGAGAAAGCTTATTAGGATTAAAAAGAAATCGAGCCTTTACGAAAGCAGTTTCTAATATGGCAATTATGGATATTACGGATATTGAACCGCTTTTTATGGCTGTTTATGAACTATTGGAGGAAAACGGGATTTTTGTCTTTGCAACGCAGCACCCTTGTTTTATCACATTGACTGAAAAATATATGACACCGCACAGTTACTATGATATAGCGATCGAAGGGCAGCCGGAGGAGCAGATTTATTATCATCGTTCCATACAAGATATTTTTAACCTTTGTTTCAGAGCTGGATTTGTCATTGATGGATTTTATGAAGAATGTTTCAAAAACAATAAAGAAATTCCTATGGTAATGATAGTAAGGCTTAAAAAGGTAAAACGTGATAGCTTAAAATAAATTCAAGTTTGCCGGATAAATAGCAAACCCGGCCGAGCCAGTCAACGGTCAAGATGAACGGGCTTCGCCCGCCGTTGACAGCCCCGCCCGGTTTTGCAGTTAGGCAGTCAAGGAGCGACAGCCTAAAGTGCTGCCGCCCCTTACTATCATAAAAAGCAACTACTAACCAGCCACAGCCCTTTTGGGAGGAAAGGGGGATTTTCCATGACCTGTACAGAAGAATATCGGGAACATATCGAGTACACTTTCCATGCCTTTTGCAAAGTCGTTATCCGAAATGCAACGATCAACGCAGCGAGGACACGGAGCAGGAAGCACAAAAGAGAAATATCCCTTGAATACCTCACAGACGAAAAGCACTACCCTTTAGGCACGACAGATGAATATTTCCAAGCCCCGGAGCCGGACGAGGAATACATACTTACCCTTTGCGGCGATACGGTCATTTTCAGCAGCGGTTTACTTGCGGAAGCCCTGTCACGGCTGGACGAACGGGAGCGGGAAATGATTTACCTGTCCTTTTTCAAGCGTATTCCACAGCACGAAATTGGCAGACAGTACGGGCGCAGCCGCAGCACAGCGGGCTACCATATCCGAAAAGCCCTACGGCAGCTCCAAGCGGAAATGGAGGGAATGGCATATGAGAAATAATAGGCTTCTCCCCTATGAAACAATCGTCCAAGCCGCCAGCGGGGAGCCGGAAGCGGTGGGAACTGTATTGCAGTATTACCGCCGCCGCATACAATGTGCCGCCCGTGTGAATGGACGGGTAGACCAAGATACAGAGGACTACATCACCCAGACGCTTCTCACAGCTATTTTCAAGTTCCGCTTTGGGAGATAGCCCTACCGCCTACAACTGAATAACCGCCGCTTCGCCGGCAACCAGAAAGCAGTAAATCTATTCAACAGATTTGCTGCTTTTTTTCGTTCCTGTTTGGCATTTTTGAAAATCCCCAGTATGAAAAAACAAAAGGGAAAATAGCCGCCGCAGTTGGCAAAATCCCTTACTTATCCGTAGAGGGTATCAAAGAAAAAAATACTGCCATTGTCCGCCTATTCCGGCTTGCGTGGTGTTGTAGGGAATAGAGGGGAAATTCTAAAAATCTCCGTCCATTTTGCTTTGCGTGGTGTTGTAGGTAGTGAAAGGAAAATTTTCAAGATAAGCCGGAATAGCGGGTAGCAAAGCCCTTTTGAAACGTTTTGTTAGCGGAAAGGACGGGAGCCGGGGAACGCCGGAGTTTTTCAGAGCAAGATTCTACCGAGGTGCCAAAATTCGCTCTCCGCTTATTTTTGCCCCTGCGGGAATCTTGTTGGGGAGTGCCTTCCCCAAACCCTGCTATGCGCCCTGTCGGGCGAGAAAGGAGGTCACAGACCATGCGAAAGAAATACAATACGCCCCACCGCCGTCATGTGGTAAAGACCCGCATGACCGATGAAGAATACGCCGACTTCACCGGGCGGCTGGCGGCTTATGAAATCAGCCAGTCCGAGTTTATCCGGCAAGCCATACGGAAAGCGACCATACGCCCCATTGTCACCGTTTCCCCGGTCAATGACGGGCTGCTTGCCGCCCTCTCCAAGCTCACGGCAGAGTACGGGAAAATCGGCGGCAACTTAAACCAGATTGCCCGGAGCCTGAACGAATACGGAAGCCCCTACCGGGGGCTGGAAAAGGAAGTGCGGGGAGCCGCCGCCGACCTTGCCGCCTTGAAGTTTGAAGTCTTGCAGAAAGTAGGTGAAGCCGTTGGCGATACTCAAACATATCAGCTCTAAAAATGCCAACTACGGGGACGCTGAAAAATACCTCACATTCGAGCATGACGAGTTTACCATGAAGCCCACCCTTGACGCAGACGGGCGGCTCATACCGAGGGTAGACTACCGCATATCCTCTCTGAATTGTGGCGGGGAGGATTTTGCCGTTGCCTGTATGCGCTCCAATCTCCGCTACGGCAAGAACCAGAAACGGGAGGACGTAAAGAGCCACCACTACATCATCAGCTTTGACCCACGGGACGGCCCGGACAACGGCTTGACCGTTGATCGGGCGCAGGAGCTGGGCGAGAAGTTCTGCGCCGAGCATTTCCCCGGACACCAGGCCCTTGTCTGCACCCACCCGGACGGACACAGCCACACCGAAAATATCCATGTGCATATCGTCATTAACAGTCTGCGGATTGCGGAGGTTCCCATGCTGCCCCACATGGACAGGCCAGCGGACAGGAAAGCAGGCTGCAAGCACCGCTGTACGGACGCAGCTATGAACTATCTGAAAGCCGAAGTCATGGAGATGTGCCACAGCGAGGGGCTTTACCAGATAGACCTTTTGAACGGCAGCAAAGAACGCATTACCGAGCGTGAGTATTGGGCGCAGAAGAAAGGACAGGCTGCCCTTGACAGAGCCAACGCCCCTATTGCTGCGGACGGTATCGCGCCCCGGCAGACCAAGTTTGAAACGGATAAGGCGAAGCTGCGCCGGACTATCCGGGAAGCCCTTGCCGCTGCTTCCGGCTTTGATGAGTTTGCCGCCCTGCTTCTCCGGCATGGTGTGACCGTCAAGGAGAGCCGGGGGCGGCTAAGTTACCTCACGCCGGACAGGACGAAGCCAATTACCGCCCGGAAGCTGGGGGACGATTTTGACCGGGCTGCTGTCCTCTCCGTTTTGGAGCAGAACGCCGCCAGAGCCGCCGAAAAACCCGCAGCCATAGCGGAATACCCCGGCAGTATCAAAGACCGCTTACGGACGAAAAAAGAAGCGAAAAACGCCCCGAACAATGACGCTGTACAGCGCATGGTAGACATAGCCGCCAAGCGAGCCGAGGGGAAAGGACGGGGCTATGAGAAGTGGGCGACCATGCACAACCTCAAACAGATGTCGGCTACCCTCATGCTCTACCAGCAGTATGGCTTTTCTTCCCCGGACGAGCTGGACGCTGCCATTTCCGCAGCCAACACCGCCACGCAGGAGAGCCTTGCCGGACTGAAAGGGCTGGAAGCCGCTATCCGGGAGAAAAAGGAATTGCAGCGCAACCTTTTGGGCTATATCGGCACGAAGCCCGCCCGTGACGGTCTGAAAGCGCAGAAATCGGAGAAAGCCCGGAGAGCCTACCGGGAACAGCACGAAAGCGATTTTATCATAGCGGACACAGCCGCCCGTTATTTCCGGGAGCATGGAATAACCAAGCTGCCAGCCAGCAAAGCCCTGCAAAGGGAGATTGAGCAGCTTACCGTCCAGAAGAACGCCGGATATAACGACTACCGGGAGAAACGCCAGCGGGCGCAGGAGCTTCAGACAGTCAGACGCAATATCGACCAGATTTTAAGGGGCGCACCGAGCCAGCAGAAAAAGCGTGAACAGGAGCGTTAAAGACCGCCCCGAAATGATACCGAAACCCTACAAAAATACAGGTATGATATGAACCCTTACCGCAATACTCCCCGACTTCCAAACGGGGCTTACAGGGCAGAAAAAGCCCGAAAATGATACCGAGAACATACAGAAAATGCCCCCTATCCCGCTACACCGATAGGAACGGCAGAAAGGAGCTTACCATTGCCGAGAATGAGCAAGAAGCGGCGGCTGGAATGGTCTTTCTTCCTCAACCACCGCAACCGTATCACTTACAACGACCTATGCCGGGGCTGCACCCGTGACTGCAAACAGAGCTTCCGGGCGGTTATCATACTATGCCCTCGCTATTATTCCAAACGCTGGAAAAAGGAGGACGCAGCCTATGGCAGATAACCGCAAATATTACTACCTCAAGCTGAAAGAGAGCTATTTTGACGATGATGCAATCGTTCTGCTGGAAAGTATGCAGGACGGCGTTATCTATTCCAACATTCTCTTGAAGCTGTACTTGAAATCGCTGAAAAACGGCGGGAAATTGCAGCTTGACGAGAATATCCCCTACACCGCCCAGATGATTGCGACCATTACCCGCCAGCAGGTAGGTACCGTAGAGAGAGCTTTGAAAATCTTTATGAAGCTGGGGCTTGTGGAGCCTTTGCCAAGCGGCGCACTCTACATGAGCAACATTGAGCTTTTAATCGGCCAGTCCTCTACCGAGGGGGAGCGCAAGCGCAGGGCGCGGCTGGCTTTGCAGGAACAAAAAGCCCTGCCGCAGACAGGGGCGGACAAATGTCCACCATATCGAGCGGACATTTGTCCACCAGAGATAGAGATAGAGAAAGAGATAGATATAGAAATAGAAAAAGAGAGAGAGTTAGAAACGGGACACCCCGCCCCCGCCGCCTATGGCAGATACCACAATGTCATTCTTTCCGATACGGAGCTTGACGGGCTGAAAACAGAGCTTCCCGGCAAGTGGGAGTATTACATTGACCGCCTATCCTGCCATATCGCTTCCAGCGGGAGGAAATACAAGAGCCATGCAGCCACGATTTTCAAGTGGGCGCAGGAGGACGCAGCCAAGAAAGCCCCGAAAAAGGGCATACCCGATTATACCTGTAAGGAGGGCGAGAGCTTATGACGAATGGATTTGATGAAATGATTTTGAATATGACCGACACCACGCCGGAGCCGGAGGACTACACCGGCGAGGACGGGCTTTTATACTGCGGGAAGTGCCACAAGCCCAAAGAGGGCTATTTCCCCAAAGAAACCGCCGCATGGCTGGGGCGTGACCGCCACCCGGCAGAATGTGACTGCCAGCGGGCAGAGCGTGAGGAACGGGAAGCCGCAGAGAAACAGCGCAGTCACCTTGAAACTGTCGAGCGGTTGAAGCGGCGGGGCTTTACAGACCCGGCTATGCAGGGCTGGACGTTTGAGAACGACAACGGCAAGTGCCCGCAAATGGAACACGCCCATTTCTATGTGGAGAACTGGGAAACCATGAAAGAGCGCAACATTGGCTATCTGCTATGGGGCGGCGTTGGCACAGGCAAGAGCTATTTTGCGGGCTGTATCGCAAATGCCCTTATGGAGCGTGAAATCCCCGTGTGCATGACAAACTTTGCATTGATATTGGGTGACCTTGCCGCCAGCTTTGAGGGCAGGAATGAATATATCTCCCGACTTTGCAGCTTCCCGCTGCTTATCCTTGACGATTTTGGAATGGAACGGGGAACGGAATACGGCTTAGAGCAGGTCTACAACGTGATTGACAGCCGTTACCGCAGCGGCAGGCCGCTGATCGTCACGACTAATCTCACGCTGGAGGACTTGCAGCACCCGGAGGACACCGCCCACGCCCGCATTTATGACCGTCTGATTGAAATGTGTTCTCCTGTCCGCTTTACCGGGAGCAACTTCCGAAAAGCCACGGCGCAGGAGAAAATGGGACAACTGAAAAAGCTGATGAACAGAAAGGAGAGCCGCCTATGACCAACACCCCAAAGAATGACCGCAGCACCCGCCGCCCGGATTGCGTGACGGAAATCCGCATAGGTAATTCTGTCCTTGTCGTTTCCGGCTATTTCAAGCAGGACACCACCGCCACCGCCGCCGATAAAATGCTGAAAGTGCTGGAAGCGGAAGCTGCTACACAAAAATCGGCAATTTGACGGGACGTAAAGAAGCAGAAAGGACTGTACAGCCAGCCCCGGCGTGTGGTATGATAGTCATACGGAATAGTGGGGCTGGCTGTCGGAAATGGAGGACACTATGTTAAGACAGACCACCCGAAACCTTATTACCGCCCTTTATCCGAGATTATCCCACGAGGACGAGCTGCAAGGTGAGAGCAATTCTATTTCAAACCAGAAGCGTATTCTTGAAACCTATGCGAAGCAGAACGGCTTTTCCAATCTGCAATGGTACACAGATGACGGTTATTCTGGGGCGAACTTCCAAAGACCCGGTTTTCAAGCCATGCTTGCGGACATTGAAGCCGGAAAAGTCGGCACCGTTATCGTCAAGGATATGTCACGGTTAGGGCGAAACTATCTGCAAGTGGGAATGTATACGGAAATGATTTTCCCACAGAAAGGCGTCCGCTTTATCGCTATCAATGACGGAGTGGACAGCGCACAGGGCGACAATGATTTTGCCCCTCTGCGGAACATTTTTAACGAATGGCTGGTGAGAGATACGAGCAAGAAAATCAAAGCAGTAAAACGGTCTAAGGGTATGAGCGGGAAGCCCGTCACGAGCAAACCCGTATACGGCTACTTTATGGACGAGGACGAAAATTTTATCATTGACGGGGAAGCCGCCCCTGTTGTGCGGCAGATTTACAGCTTGTGCCTTGCCGGGAACGGGCCGACCAAGATAGCCCGTATGCTCACAGAGCAGGAGATCCCCACGCCGGGAACGCTGGAATACCGTCGGACGGGAAGCACCCGCCGCTACCACCCCGGCTATGAGTGCAAGTGGGCGACCAATACCGTGGTACATATCCTTGAAAACAGGGAGTACACGGGCTGTCTGGTAAACTTCAAGACGGAGAAGCCGTCCTACAAGACCAAGCACAGCGTAGAGAACCCCATTGAGAAACAGGCGATTTTCGAGAACCACCATGAGCCTATCATTGACACCCAGATGTGGGAGCGTGTGCAGGAGTTACGCAAGCAGCGCAAACGCCCGAACCGCTATGATGAAGTGGGCTTATTCTCCGGCATACTCTTTTGTGCCGACTGCGGCAGCGTCCTTTACCAGCAGCGTTACCAGAACGCCACCCGCAAGCAGGATTGTTATATCTGCGGGAGCTACAAGAAGCGTACCCGTGACTGTACGGCGCACTTTATCCGCACCGACCTGTTGACCGCCGGAGTGACCGACAATCTGCGGAAAGTCACCAGCTATGCAGCGAAGCACGAAGCCCGGTTTATGAAGCTGCTGATCGAGCAGAACGAGGACGGGGGCAAGCGCAGGAACGCCGCAAGGAAAAAGGAGCTGGAAGCCGCCGAGAAGCGTATCAGCGAGTTATCCGCTATCTTCAAGCGGCTGTATGAGGACAGCGTGACCGGGCGCATTTCAGACGAGCGTTTCACGGAGCTGTCGGCAGACTATGAAGCCGAGCAGAAAGAACTGAAAGAGAGAGCCGCCGCTATCCGGGCAGAGCTTTCCAAAGCGCAGGAAGCCACGGTAAACGCAGAAAAGTTTATGAATGTTGTCCGCAAGTACACCAGCTTTGAAGAACTTACCCCTACCCTTTTGCGTGAGTTTGTGGAGAAAATCGTTGTGCATGAGTGCAGCTATGACGAGAACGGCACACGCAGACAGGACATTGATATTTATTACTCTTTCGTTGGCAAGGTAGACCTGCCCGAATGACCGCCCGACCTATCCGGCGCAATGCGCAAACGCCGGATAGGAACGGCAAAATTTTTTACACTTCTACTACTTCTTTATCACACATCAGCAAAGTCCCAGGGCATG
>NZ_QUIK01000021.1:0-62750 GCF_003480105.1 Clostridium sp. AM42-4 | reverse complement strand
TGGATATATAAAATGAGCTGCCGCACGTTAGTGCGACAGCCCCTTTTATGTTAGTCTACCGCAAAACGCTTCAGTGCTTCTATGTAATGCATGGCAAATTTTCCCGGCACCACCTGTTTGTGCGTGATATACCCGATTTCCATGTAATCATCTGCCTCCAGCGGCACCGACACAATGTCCCTGCCATTCAGGGTTTCATTGATCACACCACTGCAGATGGTATAGCCATTCAGGCCGATCAGCAAATTAAACAATGTTGCCCGGTCACAGACCCGGATGTCTTTCCGGCTCTCCAGCGTACTTAAAATCTCCTCGGAAAAATAGAACGCATTGTGATCTCCCTGCTCGTAGGAAAGCCTCGGATATGGCTCCAGATCCTGCAGAGTGATCTTTTCCAGCTTGGCCAGCGGATTTCCCGATCCGACAAACACATGAGGCTTTGCCAGAAACAGCCGTTCAAATTTCAGATTATGCTCCTTGAAGGTTTTTCGCAGAACGTTCTCGTTGAACTGGTTTAAATAGAGCACCCCAATCTCACTTTTCAGCTTTGCCACATCCTCAATGATCTCATAGGTCTGGGTCTCCCGGAGCCGGAAATCGTAAGTCTTACCTCCGTAAGTCTTGAGCAGTTCCACAAAGGCTTCCACCGCGAAGGAATAATGCTGGGTAGAGACACAGAACTGATGACGCACCGGAGCCGCGCCGGAATAACGTTCCTCCATCAGGCTTGTCTGGGTAATGACCTGTCTGGCATAGCCGAGAAATTCCTCACCCTCCGAAGTCAGGATAATTCCCTTGTTGGTTCTCTGGAAGATGGTAATGCCAAACTCATGCTCCAGTTCCCGGATAGCTGCCGTCAGACTGGGCTGGGAAATATACAGCTTTTCAGCTGCCCTGCTGATGCTCCCGGCCTTCGCGGTCTCTACGATGTATTTTAGCTGTGTCAGTGTCATAGGTGTGTCCTCAAATTTCATAAATTATGATTTTTCTTTTAATTCTACCACATTCCACTGAAAAATAAAATTTTGTTTTCTCCTCTGTACACTGCTGTGCCCTGCTCTGTCTTACAGAACACTGTTAATATCTGCAGCCATATCAACAACTGCCTGTCTGGATGCTTCTTCAAAGTGCTCTGCACCAAACTTTGCGTATTTCTCCTGACGATACGCTGCAATAATGCCGCGTGAAGAATTGACAATTGCTCCAAGTCCATCTTCATTGAAACAATTCTTTAAATCTTTTGCTGTACCGCCCTGTGCACCATAACCAGGTACCAGGAAGTAGGTTTTGGGCATGAGTTTTCTTAAAATAACGCTCATCTCCGGGTAGGTTGCTCCTACGACCGCTCCGACATTACTGTATGCGCCATCCATAGATATCCTGCCCCACTCGACCACCCTGTCAGCAATATGCTCATAAAGCGGTTTACCATCAATCAGCCTATCCTGAAACTCCCCACTGGAGGGGTTCGAGGTTTTTACCAACACAAAAATGCCTTTATCCTCTGCATTGCAAACATCAATAAAAGGTTTTACTCCGTCACTTCCCAGATACGGGTTCACAGTAATAAAATCTGTATTGAATATAGAACAACTATTGTTTCCAACTTTCACTCTGCCCAGATGAGCTGATGCGTATGCTGCTGAGGTAGAACCGATATCGCCGCGTTTTGCGTCAGCAATAACCACAAGGCCTTTCTCATGGCAATATTTCACAGTCCTGTCATATGCCTTCAATCCTTCAATACCAAACTGCTCGTACATGGCAATCTGTGGCTTCACAGCCGGAATCAGGTCCCAGGTATGATCCACGATCTCCTTATTAAAATTCCAGATAGCATCTGCTGCTCCTTCTAACGTCTCACCAAACTCTCTGAAGGACTTCTTTAAAATATATTCCGGAATATAATTTAACATCGGATCCAGTCCAACACAGATCGGTGCCTTTGTTTTCTGAATCTTTTCAATTAATTTCTGAATCATGGTCTTCTCCTTAGCAGCACGTACAACGTACCACATTCTTTTATTCTTCTTTATCCCGTAAAACAAAATTCAGCAATATATTCAGTCCCACACCACAAAGTACAGCAATAAAAACCTGTGAGGTGCACAACATATTTAAAAATGGTGGAAGGCTGTCTGCCCACTCTTTATAAGTAGAAGTGCACTGATACGGAAGCATAACTGCCAGCGTCAGAGTAATCCCTGCTACCAGCGTGTTTCTCAGAGTTCTCGGTGATGACACAATGGAGTCAATTCCGGAAAACATAATGGAAGCCGCAGAGATCAGGAACACTGCCCCAATAACCGGTTTCGGAATTCCGGCAAGAATATATGCCATTTTCGGGCAAAAGCCATACAACAGGAATAAAACACCTGCATATTGGGTTACCCGCCTGGATGCCACGCCGGTAGCTGCAACAATGCCGATATTCTGTGTGTAGGAAGTACACGGCAAGCCTCCAAAGAGGGCTGTAATCATGCAGCCAAGTCCGCTGGCCATGATTCCTTTATCAATATGTTTCACACGGTAAACCTCATCACAGGCTGCGCAGGTTGCCGCATAATCCCCGACAGATTCAAAAATAGCTCCCATATAGCCGCTGAATCCACCAATAATGGCCGCTGCTGTAAACGTGATTACTGCGTTTGGCTGTCCTGACAGCCCTGTAAATGGAAATAAACGTGGAATCTTTATCCACGGTGCGGCATAAACTGCATTCCAGTCAAAAATTCCCAGAAATGAAGAAACCACAACTCCGACGATAACAACCGTAATAAGGATAAAGCCCTGGGATACCATTCCTTTCGTTTTAAATTTCAGTATAAGCGCCAACAAAAACGAAATCAGCGCAAGAACCAGATATAATGGTTCCTGTCTGGAAAAAGTCCACTGAACCGCGATTCTCGCTGCGACAAACCCAATTGCTGTCACCACAGAACCAACTACTACCGGAGGAAGGAAAGCTCTTACCTTGCTTACTGTCTTTGTAATTCCGAGGATTGTCTGAATCAAACCTCCAATCAGCGAGGCTCCCCACACTGCTGGCAGACCGTAAACAGCCGCAATGTTTCCCATGGATGACATAAGTGCGGAAGAGGATCCCTGAACAATGGGAAGGCGGTTACCTACCGTTGTCTGTAAAAATGTGCAGATTCCCATACAGAAGAAACATGCGCAAAGCAACGTCGGAACAAAATCCGGCTGGTCAATTCCTGCTAAAGAGGCAAACCCTGCTGCCCACATAAACGGTGTAAAATCTACCAGAGTAATCTGCAATGCAAAAAGAACGGCCTTCCAGCATGGTTTTGGCACATCCTCAATTCCATATGCAATTTCAATATTTGATTCAGGCTGTTCTTCAAAAACCGGCTGTTCTGGATTATACATAAAATCTCTCCCTTCCCATTTTAAATCTTCCTGTTCTTTATTAAACCATAGATATTTCTGTTCCAGTCCGGCCTTCAATTCCTTCTTCCGCTTTTTCAAGAAGCGTAATCAAAGCCTTTCTTCCATGACCGGATTTTGCAAAGGCGACCGCTGCCTCTACTTTCGGAAGCATGGAGCCCGGAGCAAACTGCCCATCCTCTATATAAAATTCTGCTTCTCTTACACTCATATGCTCCAGCCATTTTTGCCTTGGTGTGCCGTAAAAAATCGCAACTTTTTCAACAGCTGTTAAAATAATCAGGTAATCTGCATTTAACTCTTCCGCAAGTTTTTCTGAAGCAAAGTCTTTATCGATAATGGCTTCTGTTCCAAAATATCCGTCTTCCTCTTTTACTACCGGAACGCCTCCGCCTCCGCAGGCAATCACAATCTGTCCGTCTTCTACCATTTTCCGGATCGATTCCAGTTCCAGAATCTGCTGCGGCTTTGGAGACGGAACAACTCTGCGGATGCCTCTTCCTGCATCCTCCGCAAACTCAAATCCTCTTTCTTTTCTCAGAACTTCTGCCTCTGCTTCGGTGACATACGCACCAATCGGCTTAGATGGATTTTTAAACGCATCATCATTTGGATTTACTTCCACCTGCGTAAGAATGGTTGTGATGGACTTTAAAATTCCACATTTCTCGAGTTCATTGCGCAGTGCCCTCTGCAGATCCAGTCCGATATAGCCCTGGCTCATTGCAGTGCACACAGACAGCGGACAAAGCTCATAATGCTCCGGATCCTGCTTATGCAAAGCAGTCATTGCCTTCTGGATCATTCCGACCTGTGGTCCATTTCCATGTGAAATTACAACCTGATGACCGGCCCGAACCAGTCCGGCCACGGCCTTTGCAGTTCCTTTTACTACCTCTGCCTGCTCGGAAATTGTCTTACCAAGTGCATTTCCTCCCAGAGCTATCACAATTCGTTTTCCCATAATTCTTCTCCATTCGTTTTTATAAAAATAGTAATCCTACGGATATAATCACCAGAAGTGCCAGCAGACAAATCACACAATATCCCATAACATCCCTGACTTTCAGTTTTGCGACTTCCAGCACCGGAATCAGCCAGAACGGCTGAAGCAGATTACAGCAGGAATTGCCCCAGGAAAGTGCCATTGCTGCCTTTCCTTCCGACACAGCCGGCATAAAGCTCTGGACCGCCTGCATTACAATCGGCCCCTGAACCGCCCACTGGGCTCCGCCGCTTGGTACAAACAGCTTTACGATCACCGCGCTCAGGCAAGTGAAGAGCGGAAAGGTCTGCACATTGGAAATATGTACAAAAAATCCGGCAATCACCTGTGCGATGGAAACACCGGTTGAACCGCCGTGATAGCTGATCAATCCGGCAATTCCGGCATAAAACGGCATCTGAAGCACAACGCCAACCGCTCCGCCCAGAGATTTTTTTACTGCCGCTACCGTACGTACAGGAGTTTTATACATTGCGATCGATGCAAACAGAAAGATCATATTCACCTGGTTAATAGAAAGTGAAAATGACTGTTTTTTGATATAAAGAGAATCTACAAAACTCCAGATTACGCAGAAAAAGCCAATAAACGCAATCAGACCATTTAAAAGTACAGATGTTTCCAACTTTTCAGCCGGCGTCATCTCACTGCGTGGCCTGTACTGTTTTTCCACCGTCTCCTCAGCGAAGATTGCCGGATCCACAGTTTTTGTTTTTTCAGGAGACGGATGCATAGCCGTAATCAAAAGGCACAGCACAATTGCTCCTACCAGATAAATAAACAGGTTGTATGGCGCAAATACCGTTTCACGAAATGGAATTCCCGTTGTACTCCATACCCCATCGAATGTCCAGCCTCCGGCAACATTGAGTGCAATCGTTCCGGATATTCCTACCA
Source organism: Clostridium sp. AM42-4 (assembly GCF_003480105.1). Classification (NCBI taxonomy): domain Bacteria; kingdom Bacillati; phylum Bacillota; class Clostridia; order Eubacteriales; family Clostridiaceae; genus Clostridium; species Clostridium sp. AM42-4. Next base: position 57,439 of record NZ_QUIK01000021.1, on the reverse strand, counting down.
GGCAAAACGCGTTTCCAACATAAGCGGCCGCTACCAGAAGCGGATAATGAATTCCCTTTACCTGCTTTGCCACTTCCTGTGCCAGGACCGCGCATACAATCAAAGCGGCTCCCCACTGTAAAAAATACGCGACCATACCCACTGCGGAAACTAAAAGCAGTGCCTGTCTCGGAGTTTTCGGAATAGACGCAATCTTTACGATGATGCGGTGAACCGGTTCTGTATTGGCAAACATCGTTCCCGTCACCACAATCAGAACCATCTGCATCCCAAAGCCAAGAAGATTCCAGAAACCGCCATACCAGCCATCGTACACCAGATTCACCAGCCGATCCGCCACGGTAATTCCCTCTGCCGGCGCAATTCCTGTAACTGGAACCGCAACCACAAACAGGATTACCGTAAGAAGCAGCACCAGAATATACGCATCCGGAAGAAAACGGCTGATTAATGCCACACTGCCATCTACCAGTGCATCAAATATTTTTTTCACAATTTTCACCTCGTTCTGCCCAAAAGTTTCCAGTTTCCTGGTTCTAAGATTTTACAAGTAGAGCCGCCCTGTTTATAAGGCAGCTCTCACTTTTAATTCATAATCTTCTGAAATTTCTGGTAAAACTCCGGGAATGAAGAATCAAAACTTCCGGCACGATCCAGCATTTTTCCAAAAAAGCCGATCAGCGGAGCATTTACGATTGTTGCAAGAACTGTGTTTAATCCGACCATATTAAAAGCAAACCGGCGGAATAACACCAGCATAAGAACTACTGCAATCAAAAGCGCTGACAGATCAAACAGCCATTTCACTTTTGTCATATCTTTCTGATACGTATCCGTTACATCCTTTACGAACATTTCATAAGCTTCCTGAGGAAGATACGTTCTCAGGAAAAAAGCTATGGCCAGTGAAGTGATCAGAATTCCAAAAACACAAGCCATTCCGCGCTGCCAGTATACGGTATACTGTTCCGAACCTAATACAACATACCACAGATCCAAAATATTTCCGTAAATAAACGCCGTAACAAAAGATAACAGATACTTCCACTTAAAGCGCCGCACAGCAAAGGCCAGCACGATCAGCAGCAATCCCTGAAAGATATACTCTGATTTTCCAAAAGTAAACCAGGGAATTGTTTCTGAAATACGCAAATAAAGCACGTAGGCCGGTGCAACTACCATTGACACGCCAAATCCGCTTTTCGCCGACAGGCAGACCCCCAGTGGGCACAGAATTATTCCCAGGACATACGCAATCTCTGCAAATCTTCCTTTCTTATTTTCCATATGCTTCTCCTTTTTGAAGCTGTTACTTTACGGTAATATCAACGCCGTTCTTAATAACATAAGCCGGTGCTGTGTGATGCCAGATTGCATGGTATACATCCTCATCCTGAAGTACTACCAGATCTGCATCTCCGCCTTCTTTCAGTTCATGGTTTTTGATTCCAAGAACCTTTGCGGCGCTTGTTGTGATCATGTCGTAAAGCAGCTCCATGTCGTCGAAGCTTACCATGTGGAGTAAATGGCTTGCCAGGAAAGCTACCTGAAGCATATTGCACTCACCGTATGGATAGTAAGCATCTGCTATATCATCCTGTCCAAGAGCAACCGGCACGCCTGCCTTCAGAAGGTCTTTGACTCTTGCATGCAGCGGACCGGTATGCGGATCGGATACCACACCAATCTGGGCTTTCTTTAAGAGGGAAACGAGCTTTCTGAAGTAGTTCTCCGGATACAGCTCCATGGCACGGCAATGCTGTGCGGTTGCTCTTCCCTGCCAGCCCATCTCGATGACCTTTTTGCATAACATCTCCAGGGTTCTCTCCTCTGCATCACCTACATCGTCCAGAAGCATGGAAATGTCTTTGTCATACTCTTTTGCGTAGTTACACATAGAATTTACATGGTCTAACTCCTCTTCTTCAGTGAACTCGATCCACGGGATTCCGCCTACTACATCGGCACCAAGATCCATAGCCTGTTTGATCAGTTCTTTTGCTCCCGGCTCTCTGGCAACACCATCCTGCGGAAATGCAACGACCTGAATATCCAGGCGGTCCTTATATTCCTCTCTTCCACGGATAACACCTTTTACGCCTTCCAGTCTGGCTTTGCTGTCCACATCTGCAAATGCGCGGATATGGGTATTGCCGTATTTCACAGCAAGATCGCATGCCTTACGGACATTCTCAATGATCCACTTTTCATCATAGCATGCCTTGAAATCTGCTGCTCTCTCGATGGAAGTCATAGCACCGCCCATGTTATTGTCGTTGTACTCTTTTAATGCAGCCTGTCCGGCCATTTCCAGAGTATAAACCTTACACAGATGAAGGTGTCCGTTTACAAAGGACTCGGTTACCAGGTTTCCTTTTGCATCGATAACCTGCTTTGCCTCGCCCTCTACTGCAGACGCGATTGCCGTGATCTTTCCGTTCTCAATTCCGATCTCAACTAGTTCTTTTCCGGTATTTCTTGTTTTTGCGTTCGTAATCTTAATATCCAGCATATGTAAACCTCCATTATTTTACATGATTCAACATTTTTGCTAACCAATATCCTCTTTCAGACTTTCAATCCTTGCGGATGCCCTGGTGAGAAGATCTTTTCCTACCTGGTTTACGTAGTCACGCTTCTCCTCTTCGCTTACCTTTGTAAGTTTTCCAGAAGATACTACTAATTCCCCATTTACTACTACATTTTTAACAAGACGAGGATCGCCGCTCTCTACAATGCATGCCACCGGATCATAGCATCCGCCTGCATAAGTCAGCTGATTCCAGTCCATCTGGGCGAAATCTGCTGCCATTCCAGGTGCCAGATAACCGATGTCATCCCGTCCAAGAACTTTTGCTCCGCCTGCCGTTGCCATATACAGATAATCATCCGGTGTTGCCGCCTTATCACCCCAGGTAAGACGATTTAACAGATATGCGCACCGGATTTCCTCCAGCATATTCGATGAATTGCTGCTGGCAGCTCCATCTACACCAAGACCAATTCTTGTGAGACCGTGTTCCAGATAAGAAGGCACCGGACATGCACCGGAACTTAAAAGCATATTAGAGATCGGGCAATGTGCCACTCCGGTTCCGGTCTCTGCCATCTGCGCAATTTCTTCTTCATTCAAATGAATGCAGTGGGCAAAATAAAACCGTTTGCCAAGCAAACGGTGCCGTTTAAACCACTCAAATGGCCGGCAACCCCAAGTCTTCAGCGTATATTCCACCTCATGCTGGCTCTCTGCCAGATGACCGTGAACCATAATGTCATACTCTTCTGCCAGATCTACTACAGCTTCAATGATATCTTCCGTTTCATACTGGGCAATGCTCGGAGCGATGCCAACCTGGCACATGGAAAAACGGGACCGGTCATGATATTTTTTCACCAGTCTGATCGTGTCTTCCACAACACTCTCTTTTGTATCCACAACTTCTGGCGGTACAATACTGCTAGGTACAGAGTGGAATCCTCTGGTCGGATGGAAACGGATTCCAATTTCTGCCGCGGCCTCAATTTCCGCGTCAACCAGATATTTTACTCCCACAGGATGCGGATACCAAAGATCATTGGAAGTCGTACATCCAGTTTTAAGCATATCTCCCAGACCAGAATAAACACCAGCACGAGCCACATCCGTATTCAGATCTTTATAGATCTCATACATAACAGTCAGCCACGGTTCCAGCTTCAGTCCTCTTGTTGCCTGGATATTGCGGATCAGAGACTGCCATGTATGATGATGCACATTTACAAAACCCGGAAGAATCACCGTTCCTTCTGCCTCTACCACATGGTCAATCTTTAATGTTCCTTCATATTTTTTCTCCAGATCCGTTCCTACATCCAGAATTTCTTTTCCTGAAATCAGCAGATCACCATGACGGATTTTCTCTCTTTTCTCGTTCATGGTAATGATCCAGTCAGCATTTTTATATAGCGTTGTCCCCATACAGACTCCTCCTTTTCGTTCAGAGGGTTCCCCCACGAAACCCTCTGAACCGGCCTGTTACTGTTCTTTATACATCCTCGAAACCATCGAATGCCACGATACGGCTGATGCAGCTTTCTCCATCCTGGAACTTCCACGGGAAGCATCCGATTACAACACGCTTGTTGGACAACTTATCGATCTCACCTCCCATGCACTCTGCATGGATTGCCTCATACGGCTGGCCAAACAACTCTAAATGCATTGCCTGGTAATGCTCCGGCCACGGATAAATCTCATTTAAGGATTTGCCATATTTCTTGCGGAAAATAGCGTCGCACTTTTCAGCCTCCATCGGCTCCCAGTCACGGATCTTAGTATTCATCGGATGATCTGCGGAACCGCAGTCAACTCCCAGCCATTTAATCTTCTTTTCACGTACCCACTTGATAAAATCAAGAGACGGACCCGGGTGACGCAGCATATAGCGGCGCTCATCTGCCTCCGGCTGGTCAAATCCATACTTATGATAACCAGTGTTGATGATCAGGATATCTCCCTCACGTACCTCAACGCGCTTCTCGATATCTTCCGGGGTATAGATGCCGAAATCCTCTGCCATATCAGACAAATCAACTACAACACCCGGTGCACACAGCTTGGTTAATTCCAGAGCTGCAATATCTCTTCCTGCGGTGTCGAAATGACGCGGGCCATCCAGATGGGTTCCTACATGATTGGAATGGGTCACAAGCTGTCCATTTGCTCCATTCGGTGCCAGACGCTTGAAATACTTCACCTGAAGCGGCTCATAGGTTGGCCACGGCGGAGTACTGATTCCAATCGGAATACTTAAATCGTAGATTTTGATGTCAGACCACTTACTCATAATTATAAATCCTCCTTAATATATAAATATTTTTATTATCTAGTTTGTCCATGCTTTTGCGCATGCTTCGATGGCTTTTGTAAAACAGCCTTCCGGCGGATTTACAAGACCTGCTCCAATCTGTCCAACGCCGTAATCCTTGTGAGCAATACCAGTATTGATGATCGGGCGGATTCCAGTCTCCAAAACCTTTACAATGTCGATTCCAGTTGCGCTGCCTCTGAAGTCCAGTACCGGAATTTTATAGGCATTTCCTTCCCCTTCTGTAATCTCGTACATCTGAGAAGAGTAGTTGATCGCATCCTGAACCTGGCCTCCTACAAACTGTACGATAGCTGGTGAAGCTGCCATACAGAATCCGCCAATTCCGGTTGTTTCTGTAATACAGCTATCTCCGATATCCGGATTTGCGTCCGCTTCGGAATATCCCGGGAAATAAAGACCGCGGATATATTCGGACGGTGCCGTAAACCACTGGTCTGCGCCAAGTCCGGAAATCCGGATGCCAAATTCCACACCATTTCTGCACATGGTAGAAACAATGGTGCTGTACGGAATTCCCAGAGTCGGATCCATCGTAGCTTTACAGGACGGCATAGACAGATTCAGAAATGCATGGTCATTTCCATTGATAAATGCAATTGCCTCCTGCTGCTGCTCCAGCGGAAAATGGGTCTTGTAAACATCTGAAAGAATCTCACGGATAAACAAGGACGTGCCAGCCTTATTTCTGTTGTGCCCCTCGTCTCCCATCTGCAGAGCCTGCGCAATCATAACTTTCATATCGATCTCGCCATGGATTTCCAGTGCTTCTTTCAGTACCGGATAATAAACCTTTTCCATCTTTCTCAGGCGGTCAAATACCTCTTCATCACAAGCTCCAAACCGCAGTACCTTTCCAAGTCCTTCGTTCATAGTGCAGTACGCATCATTTCCGAAAGTTTTGTTTACCACATGCCATACCGGCATAGAATAAGTAACAATACCAGCCATCGGACCTACTGCATTGTGATGATGGCAGGAATCAAAGGTAATCTTTCCGCTTCCGGCCAGTTCTTCCGCTTCCTTCATATCCTTTGCCAGTCCCTCATAGATCAGGCCGCCCATAACAGCGCCTTTCATAGGACCGCACATGTCCTCCCACTTCACTGGCGGGCCAGCATGAAGGATCGTCGTTTTGGTCATGCCAGGAATTGCTTCTCCGGCAGTTGACATTCCTACCAGCGCTGGCTGAGCCGCAAGGATTCTGCGAAGTGCCTCCTTGTTTGCGGCTGCGATCTTCTCTGCCAGATTCGGATCCTTTAACTGTTTTAAATAACCGGCAATCTTTTTATCTCCGCCAGCCACCGGTTTCCACGCAACATGGACCGATTTGACATTCTGCTTTTTCAGGTCCTGATAAAAAGACTCAATACCGAAATTGACTACGCATAATTCTTTCTCAAATAACTCATTTACCTTGCTCATGTTCTTCCTCCTCCCCTACAGATTTTTCGTGATCAGTTCTACAAATCTCGCTGCCTGTGCATTGGACGGAAGTACAATTGCCCCTGCTCCTGCCAGTTGGAGAGATGTTGCTGTACGGTTTTGCGGATCACCCTCTGTTCCGCATACAGTAGCTACCACAGACAGGTAACGGCCTTCTTTTGCTGCCAGTTCCTTTGCCTTCCGAATCGCATCGGATAAATCCTTTGCCGGATCCTCGTGGGAACCATAGCCAATCACACAGTCTACCAGGATCACAGCGGTTTCCGGATCCTTTGCCTCCTCGACCACACGCTCTGCTCTAAGGGATGGATCAATCATCGGATGCGGACGGCCAACAGTAAACTCATCATCTCCGAAATCCAGGAAAGTATTTTCCCGTGACTTTCCATTTCTTGCGTTTTCCAGTTTATCTTCCGCTTTCAGCGGGATATTGGAATAAATATGTCCCATACTTCCGATCAGAAGTTTCATTGCCTCATCGCAAATGGTTCCGCCGGTATAAAGGCCTCTCACATATTTCTGCCCCTGGATCATGCCGGCTCTTTCCTCTGCGGCCAGCGCTTCCGCTTTCTCAAGGCCCATGGTGAAATCTTCAAAATCCGATACGGCCTCTCCCTTTGCCAGTGCCACTGCCTTATGCGCTGCATCTTCCAAGGATACTGCTGCATATAATCCGGCTTTTTTAATTTTCTCTGCGTCACCACCAATGAAGCAGACTACAACCGGCTTGCCAGCATTAGCAGCAATCTTTAAAATCTGATCCTCCACATCCTTTGCCGGCGGTTTAGACACCAGCACAATAATCTCTGTCTTCGGATCTTCAATTAGTGCGTTCAGGCACTGCTTCATCATGATTCCGCCAATCTCACTCTTTAAATCTCTTCCACCAGTTCCGAGGAGCTGGGAAACACCTTCACCAAGCTGGTCGATAATAGTGGAAACTTCCTGCGCACCGGTTCCGGATGCACACACAAGACCGATTTTTCCAGGCTTAATCACATTTGCAAATGCAAGCGGTACATGATTGATAACTGCGGTTCCGCAATCTGGACCCATCATCAGGAGTTCTTTGGATACTGCGTACTCTTTCAGTGCTTTTTCTTCCTCGATGGTGACATTATCACTGAACAGCATAACGTTGATGTCACGATCCAGGCAGTCTTTTGCAACATCTGCCGCAAAACGTCCCGGAACTGAAATCACTGCCATGTTCAGATTTTTTTCCACTTTTATGGCTCCATCCAGAGTCGGCGGGAAATACTCTGCCTTGCTTTTTTCTGCTTTCTTGTTCAGCAGTTCATCTACCTTTTCCACTACTTTTTTGAAGCAGTTCTCGTCATCACAATCCGCTGCCACAAAAAAGTCATTTGCGGTTACATCCTCAAAGCCGTCTGCATCTAAGCCAAGATTTCCCGCAATCTCACGGTTCAGATCCGTTCCCATGCCTACCAGTGCTTCGGAAACACCTGACAGATTTTTTACATCTTTCGAGATGATCATCAGGGTTACTGAATCGTAATAGGTGTTTTTTCTGATTTCAAGCTTTACCACATCTGTTTCCTCCCATCTTATTGCTATCGATAACTCCATAATACATGCCGGTCAGGAAATCACATCCCGAGCTGCTTCCGAAACAGGCAACACGTTTCAGAGCTGTGCGAATCTGTTCTGTGTCGCAGTTTGCAAATCCTTCCAGAAGACCAAGAACATCCTCTGAAAACATTCCTTCGCCCGCATGTTTCAACAAAGATCCACTGACATCGTTTGTTCTGGATGCCGCTGCACCGGTGACTGTTTCCGCAAACCCTTCCCAGGGATAATTCTCTGGCCACGATACTATATAGCCACAGAGAAAATCATCGGAAGAAGGTGTCAGGCCCGGCCCTCCTCCAGCCAGCTGCCCTGCCGCATACACCGCTGTTTCCCGTTCTCCATTCTGCACTGCTTCTCGAAAGGCTTCGATCCTCGATGCAAGAAAAGCGGAAAACACATCCTCTGTTCTTCCTTCAATTAACCCATGAATTCCTTTTTCCTCCTGATGTGAAAGAAAACTTCGGATGAAATTGGCTGCCGCCGGATTCAGGATCTCACTCTGTCTTTTCTTCAGATTCAGAATCTCAAACGTTTCAAACTCAAACACCTGATAAGTTCCAATCCAGAGCCCCTGCAGATTTAACCGCATTTCTGTTCCCCTGGAACGTACCAGTTCTTTCACAAACATGAAATCACCGCTCCAGTCGAGATTTAGGGAAAAAGGCTGAAGGCTCTTTTCTTTTGCAAGAAAGGTAACCAGGCCGTTTTCATATGCCATATTCATGGCTCTGTGAAAACAGGAATGTAAAGTTCCTTCCAGTGTCTGTTCCGACAGCGCTTCGTATAAGCGACTGCAGATCCGAACCCGCACCTTCATTTTCCACTCCTCCCTTCTCCGTCTTGTGAACTCTTCACAATATTTTTTGTTTGCTTTGTTTTTTATCTTTGTTATGTTTCATATTATAATCACTAATTTTGTCATTTTCTATGTTGACTGTTCACAATAAACTTCTTATACTTTTGGTAAGCGTTTCAATTTTGAATGGAGGAAGCCCAGATGAACTACTATATTGAAGAAGCCTATTACCCAACCGTAAAGGAGCTTTTAAAACTCCCTATTTTTTCGACCAGCTATCTTGCTGCCGGTGAAAGTGGGTTAAACCGCACTGTTTCCGGCATTAACTTAAGCGACAACCCTGATTACGGACAGTGGATTTCCCCGGGTGAACTGATGATATCCACCTGTTTTTCTGTCTATCAGGACCCTGATGCCATGAATGCCTATATTCCTACTTTAGTGCAAAACCAGATGGCCGCATTCTGCATCAAACCTTCACAATACCTCGACAACGTTGTTCCCCCCATTATGATCCAACAAGCCAATGAAGCTGGCTTTCCGCTCATTGTACTTCCGCCCGACATGCAGTTTTCCCGTATTACCCAGGTACTTTCCGACGAACTGACCCGTCGCCGGACTGCGCTTTTGCGAAATACCCTTTCTGTAAACCAGATGCTGACCCAGACCATCACCGAGGGAGCCAATCTAGATGAGATTGCTTTCATGATTTCCCAGCTTACCGGCGGCAGTATCCTCATTGTAGACAGCGTCAACAACCGCCACAGTATCTTTCTTAAGGAAGAAGACCGCAGCGATTTTAAGGCAGACTCCGAATCTCAGATGATCAATACACTTATCCAGCACTCCCAGGCGCACGATCTGACATTAGGGGACCACTCCTACGGCTGCCTTTATATCTACAACCCGACCCAGTCTCCGGCGCTTCCCCCGGAGCTTTTATCGCAGGTTCTCACCGCCATTCCACTGGAAATCACGCGGGAACAAAGTGTCCGGGAACAGGGAGATTCTCTTTTCACCAGTTTTCTACTCCATCTTCTATCAGACCCTATCGTAGACCATCAGCTTGAACAAACCCGCGCCGATGAATTTAAGCTCACACTCGCTGACAACCACCTAATTCTGCGTTTAAAAACACAGATTCAGGATGAAAAAAATCAATATAAAAAAAATTTTCAGCACACACTCCTTATGGGCAATATCCGTTCTGTTTTTTCAAGGTTGGGACTGGACGTACGGATTGTCCCTACTTCCGATGATTACCTGATCCTGCTGAACGCCCCTGCATCCAGTTCTGATCTGGAACATTTATCACACCATATTCCAAAGCTGATCACATCACTTGCCCAGGAATATCCGGATCTTCATATTTCTGCCGGCTGTGGCCGCCCTCACCCGGGTATCCGCGGAATCGTCCAGAGCGATACTGAAGCCCGCACCGCACTGCGCACTGCGCTGCTGAACCAACAGACTGTTCTTGATTTTGAAAATCTCGGTCTGTTACGTCTTTTGTACGCTGCGGACCCAGAAAAAGAAACCAGCCTATTCGTCCAGGAACTGCTTGGTCCGCTGATTGAAACCGATTACCAGAAACACACAGATCTCTTAAAGACTCTGGATTATTATTTTGAATATGCCGGAAATGTAAAAAGAATCTCAGAAGAAATGTTTACGCATTACAATACCATTGCGTACCGCATCAAGAGTATCCAGGAAATTACAAAAAAAGACCTCCATAACAGGAATGATCATTTCCTGCTGGAGGCCGCTGTCTATCTTTATAAATTTAAGGTCCGGTTTTAACGTACTTCTACGATATAACCTTCTTTGCGGGGAGCTGCTTTCGGCTCCTCGCCTTCCAGGTATCCAAGTGCCACTGCACCGACACCTCTTAAGTTTTCCGGAAGATTCCACTGTTTCAGAAGCTTCTTTCCTTCTTCACTGTCAAAAATTTCTTTTTCCCTGTGTACCCATACACTGGAAACATCACACGCTTTTGCTGCCAGCATCAGATAGCAAAGTACGTTTGTACCATCTTCCACCCAAGTGCTCTTGCTGCCATCTGCCAGAACCAACGCAATAGCCGGTGCTCCATAGAACGGATCTGCATTCTCATCTCCCATGATCTTCGCGTTCAGATGCGCAATGTGATCTCGCATGGTTTTATCTGTAACTGCAATGATGACCGGTGACTGTCTACCACCGCCTGTCGGTGCATAAGTTGCAGTCTCCAGAATCTCCTGCAATACATCTTCCGGGATCATAAGATCCTTTTTATAACTGCGCACAGAGCGTCTTTCCTTCATGATTTTCAACAGTTCCTGTTTCATGATCCTCATCCTCTCTTTGGGTTTTCTTTTAAGTTCATTGTAACAAATAAACTTTACAAATGTTCCCAAAAGAAAGGCTTTGAAATTGTGAGGTTTTATTTTCCGGTCCCAATCCACTTTCCCATTCATCCAGCGCGGCTTTCTCGTAGTCGTCCAGTTCCTGTTTCCGCTCCGTCTGCCGTGTCATCTCCTTCACCACCAGGCGGGCATCTGCTGCCATGTAAGGACAGTGCAGCACCTGTCCGGAACCGACACTGTTGTTTTCCGGCCAGTATGCCTTGATGTGTTCCATGCGGCAGGGCTCATAGCCTCAGGCAACCGCAAAGAATTCCAATTTGCTTTTTCTGCTAACTTCCAGCCCTGCTTCCGTTCATTTTCTCACTACTGATCCGCTTCGCTTCCCTTGGCCACCGCCCCGATCGGACAGATCTCATAACAGATTCCGCAGCCATCGCAAAAACGTAAATCGATCCGGTAATGTCCCTGACGCGGCACCAGCGCATGAAGTTGGCATTTCTGAGCGCATCGCCCGCAGCGGGTACAGCTGTCCAGGATATAATATACTGCTTTTTCCTTGTGGGATTCCATTTCGTTTGTCATTTCGCCGCTCCTTCCTGCAATTTCTTTTCCGCATCCATCCATTCCTGCGCGGTATATTCTTCCACCGCTGTCGTTGTCACCCGTTTTATATGTTTTTCCTTCAGTCGCAGATACACAACTTCCCTGAAAACAGTATAACAAACAGATGCAAGCGGAATAAAGATGAGCATCCCCGCAATTCCCATAAGATTTCCGCCGATGGTAACTGCAGCAAGAACCCAGATGGACGGAAGTCCGACGGAACCTCCGACCACATGCGGATAGATCAGATTCCCTTCAATCTGCTGAAGCAGCAGAAATACAAGGATAAACAGCATTGCCTGTTTCGGACTTACCATAAAAATCAGAAAACAGCCCACTGCGCATCCGATAAACGCGCCAAAGATTGGGATCAATGCAGTAAAGGCGATCAGGGTTCCGATCAGCAGTGCATAGGGCATTTTCAAAATGCTTAACGTGACGGCAAACATGCTTCCGAGGATCACAGCCTCCAAGCACTGTCCTGTAAGGAAATTGGCAAATGTCCGATAAATCAGGGAACAGATTTTAAGAAGTGCATTTGCTTTCTGTTTTGAAAGAAACGCAAAACATACCTTTCTTATCTGTATGTGCAATTGTTCTTTCTGAAAAAGAATATAGCAGGCAAAAGAAAATGCAATGAAAAAGGTGGCAAGTCCGCTGACGATCGAGCTCACTGCTGACATGGTCGTGCTCATCATATTTCCCGCTCCGCTGCCAAGAATGCTGATTCCCCACTGAATGGCCTGATCTGGCTGAAACTGGATCTGATTTACATAATTCATAATATTCTGGTTGTTATGTGAAAAATCCCGAATCCAGCTTTGCATCTGCGGAATAAAATCGGCAATGCTCATCATCAGTGTTCCCATAGTCCGGGTGAGCTGCGGGATCACGCCAAACATCACCAGTACCATGACACTGACAGCCAGTATCATGGTCAGAAGAAGGCTTACCGGTCTGGCAAGCTTTTTGCCTTTTTTCTTTCCGGCTTTGATCTTCCCAAAGATCATCTTTTCCAGAAAGCTCATCGGCACGTTGATGACAAAAGCAATTGCTCCTCCCAGTGCAAAGGGGAATATGATTCCCCATATTGTTTTCAGCACATCGATCACAACTTCAAATTTCCACAGCGCAGCTGCCAGCAGTGCTGTGAAAATGATCAGTTCCCGAATTTTTTTCATAGATAGCTTACTGAAATCCATTATTATTCTCCATTTTTTCCTAATTTCGTGCGAATCCACTTCAACAACTGAATGATCGGAAGACTGGCAAAGGCATACAGATATACGCAGCCGAGCTGTGCCGGATTGAGAGTCTCCACCTGAAATACATGATGAAGGCCGGGAATGGTCAATACTGCGGTGATCAGTACTGCGCCGAGCACAAAGGCTCCCTGCAGCCATGGATTGTTAAAGAACCGATTTGTAAAGATAACCGGATGATCCGACTTGCAGTTAAATCCATGGAACAGGCGTGCCAGACAAAGTGTTCCGAACGCATACGTACTGCCAAGCAGCGCGCCATCCTGGTGATATCCTGTCAAAAATGCGATCATTGTCATCGCACCGATCACAAAGCCCTCCAGACCGATTTTGCCGAGGAAATCCTTTGTCAGTATTGATTCGTCCGCAGATCTTGGTTTCTCATTCATAACATCACTGTCAGAAGGCTCCACGCCAAGTGCGATGGCCGGAAGGCTATCCGTCAGAAGATTAATAAACAACAGGTGTACCGATGCGAACGGAACCGGAAGTCCTGCGACTGATGCATACAGAACCGCTAAAATTGCTCCAAAATTTCCCGACAAAAGGAACTGGATCGCATACTGAATGTTCCGATATAAATTTCGTCCATTTTCTACTGCTTTTACAATGGTTGCAAAATTGTCATCGGTAAGCACCATGGCGGCAGCATCCTTTGCCACCTCGGTCCCGGTGATTCCCATTGCGACACCGATGTCCGCCTGCTTTAGCGCCGGAGCATCATTCACACCGTCTCCGGTCATTGCAACGATCATTCCTTTTTCCTGCCATGCACGGACGATACGGATTTTATGCTCCGGGGAAACCCTTGCATACACAGATATATCCGGGACAAAATCCTTCAGCTCCTCATCACTCATTTTCTCGATATCCGCACCCTCGCAGGCTTCCGATAAATCATGCAGGATTCCAATTCTTTTTGCTATGGCCGCTGCCGTAATTTTATGATCTCCTGTGATCATGACCGGCCGGATTCCTGCTTTGATGCATTCTGCGACGGCGGCCTTTGATTCTTCTCTCGGCGGATCCATCATAGCAATGAGGCCGAGAAATACGAGATGAGCCTCATCCTTTGCTGTTAATACATGCTCCTTTGGAATTTCGCGATAGGTAAATGCCAGTACACGCAGGCCTTCCATTGAAAAATCACGGTTCTGCTGCTGTATGGTTTCTTTATCTGCTTCTGTGATTTCGCGGATTCCGTCTTTTGTCCAAATCCGTTCCGTCAACTCCAGCAGACGGTCGACTGCTCCTTTTACGATCATCCGGTTTTCACCGTTTATCCTGTGAAGTGTTGACATCATCTTACGGTCACTGTCAAATGGAAGCTCTCCTTCTCTCGGATAGCGGTTTCGTACGCTTGCGGCCTCGATTCCGTACCGGCTTCCCAAATTGATCAATGCAGTTTCTGTCGGATCCCCGATTTCCACTCCGTTTTCATTCGTCGAATCATTACATAAAATACTGCACTCCAGAAGATAGTTCTGTGCCGGATCTGCTATATCAATTTCTGCTGCCGGGATCCGTTTTCCTTCTACATAGTAATCCTCAACCGTCATTTTATTCTGTGTCAGTGTTCCTGTTTTATCCGAGCAGATGACGGAAACACTTCCAAGGCCTTCCACTGCCTGCAGTTTTCGGATGATCGCATGCTCCTTTGCCATCTTCTGTGTTCCGAAGGAAAGGACAATGGTCACGATCGAGCTTAACGCTTCCGGAATTGCCGCAACCGCCAGTGCTACGGCAAACATGAATGCATTGCTGATCTTTTCACCTCGAAATACGTTGATTGCAAATAAAATCCCGCAGAATACCAGAATCAAAACGGATAATTTCTTTCCAAACTCTTCCAGACTCACCTGTAACGGAGTCTGTTTTTCGGAAGTTGACTTCAAAAGTCCTGCAATCTTTCCAACCTCCGTCTGCATTCCTATGTCCGTTACCACTGCCTTTCCGCGTCCATATGTCACAAAGCTGCCGGAAAAGAGCATATTGGTCCGATCTCCAAGCGGAGCCTCTGCCAAAATAGCCTCCAGGCCCTTTTCGACTGCAAGACTCTCTCCGGTAAGAGCACTCTCATCAACCTTAAGACTTGCATTTTCAATCAGCCTTGCGTCCGCCGGGATCATATCGCCTGCTTCCACCAGGATCACGTCTCCAACCACCAGCTCTCTCGCCGGAAGCTGGATCGTGGAACCATCGCGCAGTACCTTGGCCTGCGGTCCTGCAAGCTTCTTTAAGCTCTGCAAAGACTGTTCCGCTTTTATGGTCTGCACAGTGCCCAGGATCGCATTGATCGTGATCACGATCAAGATCACGGCCGCGCTTTCCTCATCGCCAAGCATGCCGGATATGATGGCCGATGCAATTAAGATCAGTACCAGAAAATCCTTATACTGTTCCAGAAAAATCTGGGGGATACTTTTCTTTTTCCCCTCTGCAAGTTCATTCCAGCCACACCTTTCCCGGAATTTTCTGGCCTGCTCACTGGTGAGGCCTGTCTCGCTGCTTTCCACACGGTCCAGAACCTCTTTCACCGTTTGCTGATAAAATTCCTTCATCACTTCTGCCTCCTCTGTTTAAGCATTTTTCCACTGTATTTCTTATGCAATGAAGGTTTTTCAATTAAAAAGAGACCTTTATTGCACAATAATAATGCAATAAAAGTCTCACCGTTTCTTTGTGACACCGGATGCTTCCATCGTACTGACGACATCACAAACGCAGATTAGCAGCGTAGGTTACTCCCCTTTATTGAGTTCATCATATACCAAAAACCGTACGAATGTCAAGATGCTTTTTCATAGGTTCCATCCGCCAGCAGCTTCTGATATGCATTGTAGGCATCTTCCAGACTGTCATATTGTTTGCCGGATGTATAAGGGGAAAAGTCTGCAATATGATCCGCAATTGCAACATACGTCATTCCGTCCTTCTTTCTTGTAGCTGTTGTCGTTTCAGAAATATAAAAACCACCGTCTGCTTTGCTGACTATGACCGGAATTTTTTTCCCTGCCCCAACCTGATCGGTATCCATAGACGTCCAGAACAAATACCGTCCGGATGCATTTTTCGGACTTCCCATATAGGCCCATGTTCCGGTTCCCAGCAGACTGCTGCTGCCTTCCTTCCGGATTTCCTCATTAACTCTCTTCAGCATATCAGACTTTGGACACTTAGAATCTATTTCAAAATAAGTCTTATTCTGGTTTTTCAGCTCATTCAGTATATCGGTTTTATCGAGTGCTCCATGCAGATCAGCGTTATACGGAAAAGAAACCGGTGTATCATTGCCGCCTGCTCCGCTCCATATTACCTTCATTCCGAAATCCGGAATATATGACAGCGTACATTCTCCATGTTCAACAGGGATCCCGATCCAGTGCTCCGTGTTACCCTCGGCTCTGGAATGCGTGATCCCGGCAACCGTAACGGGATCATAGGCATTCCAGTTGTCCCGTTTCTGTTTTAATTTCACTGTCCTGGAATAATTTGCTGTATCCTCAGTCATCACAGCCGTCATCACTTCCGAGTAAGCAGAGCGCACATTGGCAAGATCAACCGTCTCACGGCTTTTCTCCAGATGTCCTGCAAAAACAGGCATGGATATCGCAACAAGAACTCCGAGGATCGCAACGACGATCAAAAGCTCCGCAATCGTAAAGCCGTTGTTCCCAGTCTTTTGTTTTTTCATGATTTTACGCTCTCCTTATGCCATTCTTTCGTACCGTTTTATTGTACTGCATTCTTTTTCGTTTTGCAATGATTGAGAGCTTCTCTGATTGTTCAGATTGCGGAACATATTTTTCCATACATCTCAGGACGTCTGTCCCGGAACAGTGCCCAGGAAAGACGGTCTTCCATCAGCCGGTCCAGATCAAAATCTGCTGCGATAAAGCCCTCTTCCTCTCTTCCCATGGCTGCCTGTATTTCCCCGCAGCCATCCGTAATAAAAGAAAATCCGTAGAAAAGCAGGGAAGATTTCTGTCCTGCATTTTCTTCACAGGGCTTCACCCGCTCCTCTCCTACACGATTGCCATCAACTACAGGCACCAGATTGGAACCGTCTGCGTCAATCATGGCAACAGAATTGAACAGCCTGTTTTATGCATGGCGCGGCGGGAGCTTTCGGACCTACTGTGCTAAATTGTTTATATCGTCACGATCCCCAGAATGACTCCGAATGCCAGCATCAGAAGGCTTACCAGGTAATACGGCGGGATACTGAACTTCATATGGTCTTTCAGTTCCGTCCAGATGCGCGATGGTTGCGATCACTGCGGTTACAACGGTTACCGCGGTGACATTTTGCCCTTTAAAAGCAATGCCACGATCGCGATGATCATCAGAAAACCAATAACTGCTGCCATAGTCATGTCCCTCCTAAATTTTACCAAAGTTCTTACTGAGTTCTATTCTACCGGCAGCAGTTTAATTGTTCATGACAAAAAAATGACAATTTTGTCATAATCACCCATGATTTGATTTTTATGTTTCTTTATCTTTTGCATCATTCCCGCTCAAGCAGGTTCAGCCAGATTTCACGCCGCTCCACCTCGTCTGCTTCCCCGTTTCCTTCCGCCTGGAAATGCAGGAATGGCACCGGGGAATCGTGTTTCATCATCTCAATCACGGATCCGGCGTTGGCATAGGTCGGAAGCAGCAGCATATTTCCTGCCCCGCCGGGTATCACATTCACAGCCAGACTGCACAGGTAACGGATGTTTCCGCCAACCACCTCCGGATACGCCTTCTGCAGTCCGGCAAACGCTTCTTCCAGAGTTTCCTTTTCTCCCCAGATATCCCGGTACGTTTCCCGGAACCAGGTAAGCTGTTTCGTTGCTTCCTGCGGAATTTCTTTTTGACTCTCCCGGATCCAGAACCAGAGATATTCGGAAAGCATCATCGGAACCGGCAAAAATCCATGTTTTCTCACGGCATCTGCCATATTCCGGTTGAGACCATTGCTGTTTAAGACCATGGCGGATCCAAAAAGGAATACCCGCTTCTGTTTTTTCAGAATGTTTCCGTTCCATGTTTCATGCCATGCTTTAAGCAGAGACTTTGTCTTTTCCCATGTCAGAGGAAACGTGATGTTTTCGATTGCTGGTTTCTGCTCGTTTTCTTCCATACAAAGAAGTGCATCTCCCAGCATGATAAGCTGCCAGATCTGCTGCCAGTCTTCCATCTGAAATAAGTGCTCTGTAAATGGAGTGTACAAACTGACCTGCGCCGGATCTGCGCCGGATTGCTTCAAAAGCGCCCGGATCACCATAGAAAACATGCCCTCTGCCTCGGCACCCTCGGTCTGCGGTACCAGATAGCAGCGCTGCTCAGGCTGGAGAGCCTTCACCAGGCAGCCCTCACGCCCCTCTTTCTGCGCTTTTTCTTCTTCCTGCAATGATTCTGCCTGCAAAACTCCACCTGCAATTTCATTCCACCTCTTCTCCTGGCGCAGGATCTGTCCTGCCATAGCAGAAAAGGTTGCATATTCTTTTGAGATACTTTCTGCTTTTCCGGTCTCCATGTCTTTTCGCGTATAATCCGGGCTGACATGAACCATATATCCCCGATTCCGCAGCCACCTTGCATAAAGTTCTGTGTAGACAGAAAGCGGCGGCAGATGCAAGACCGCATTCTTTTGCAATTTATGAAGCAGAGGGATGCCGTCGTACCCAGCCGCACAGCTTTCCCGCCTGTTGCTTCCCAGTTCGCTGCGTTCCTGTCCTCTGCGTTCCTGTCTGCCGCTTTCCGGGTTGCATTTTCCCCAGGCATTGTCCTCCCTCTTGCTGCTTTCCCGGTTCTCCACATGCTTCAGACTGTTCAAAAATGCCTCAATCCGTGTCACCACACCAACTGCCGACTGGTGTTCATCTACCTCCACAGACAGATATGGCTTCTCTCCCATGATCTCACGGAACAGATGAGAAATCATCGTGTCCGGTCCGCATCCATGATTGGTCAGATACACCGCATACAGATTCGGATGATTTTTTATGATCTTGGCTCCGGTTAAGATATGCTGGCTGAATGGCCAGTATAAATTCGGGTATTCCTCTGCGAGATACATGCTGTGTCCCTGAAGATGTGCAAGGTTTAATACCTTACAGCCCCGTTTTAGAAGTTCACCTGGAATTCCCATATTCAGTACCGGATCTGAAATTCCGTAGTTCCGGGTGATCAGCACCAGAACCTTCTCATCCGGCTTTAAGGATGTGAGGATTTCCTTTCCAAGTTCTTCCGACTTCCGGTCACACAACTGCATGGCGGCAGCACCTTTTTTCATTGCCAGCTGACAGGCTTCCTGCTCTTTTCCCAGCCCGATTCCGGTCTGGATCATCGCCTTTGCCAGCTGCGGCTGTCCCATGTCCATATCAAGAACCGGTGCGAGAATCTGTATCCCGCGTTCCTTTAGCTTCAATGTTTTCGCCACGATCTTCGGCGCGGTCTGCATGTAAACACAGCCATAATTGTGCTCTACACCGGATGTTTCATGCCGGATAGTACGGATACAGGGAAGAAACATATAGTCTACTCCTTTTCGCGCCAGCCATTCCATATGTCCGTGAAGCAGTTTCACCGGGTAACAGGTTTCCTCCTGCGTCACATCCTGGCTGATGCGGATGATCTCCTCGCAGCTTTCTTCCGATAACAGAACGTTAAATCCAAGCTGGGTAAAATACTGGTACGCCATCGGGAAAAATTTATACATCATTAAGGACTGCGGGATTCCGATCGTTTTCCGGTCCGGCAAAAGCGTTCCATCATACCCGGCATAAAACCATGCGCGGTTTTTCTTATAGATTTCCTCATTTCTTTCCTGGTCGCAGGTGCATTTTTCCGAAGCATCCCTGGCTTCCAGCGCCGCTCCGTAAGCACCAGTCACGTCATAATAAGGTGTGATGCGAAGCCGGTCGCCCAGCATCTCATAAAAAGCAGAAACAATTCCTTCGTTATGGATAATGCCGCCCTGCAGACAGACCACCTGTCCCACTTTTTTATTGACCACCACGCGGTTTAAATAATTGCGCACAATGGAACGGCAAAGCCCCGCACAGAGATTTTCCTTCCCCGCGCCCGCCGCAAGCTCTGATACGATTTTTGACTCCATCAGCACCGTGCAGCGTTCGCCAAGCTCCACCGGATGTTTTGCCCCCAGCGCCATCGGCCCGATTTCAGGAAGCGGAATTCCCAGCCGCCCTGCCTGTTCCTCAATAAAAGAACCGGTTCCTGCTGCACAGACCTTGTTCATCTCAAAATCCACGACCTGACCGTGCTTCACGGAAATGTATTTCGAATCCTGACCGCCGATCTCAAAGACCGTGTCTGCGTCCGGGTTTAAGAACGATGCCGCCCTGGCCTGGGCCGTGATCTCATCCAGGACCTGATCCGTTCCCAGCTTCTTTGCGATCAGATAACGGCCAGACCCCGTCACTGCAGTCTGGAGAATTGCAGTTCCTGCCATATCCATGGTTGGTTTTAATACTTCCAGGCCTTCCTCGACAGCCCGGGCCGGGTTGCCCGAAGTGCGGATATAGCAGTAATCCAGCACCTCCTGATTTTCTCCGATCAGCACCAGGTTGGTGCTGGTAGAGCCCACATCCACCCCAAGCCACATTGCTTCTCCCTGCTTTGGTGCCCGGGTCTTGTGAAGCTTCGCCTTCTCGTAAGGAAACGCAGGAAGCCTGTTTCCATCAGACTGCTGTTTCATTTCTCTGCTGCAGTCGCAGAAAGCCGCCATACCATCACAGGAAACCACCATATCCTTACCTGCATCCTCACATAGCCGTTCCCAGTCCACACGCACCTTCCGTTCCATGGCAATCACAGCCAGACCAGCTGCGGAAACAATGGTTCCACCATCATCACAGAGCAGTTCTCCTTCTTCCAGCCCAAAAATCTCTTTCACTGCCCGGATCACCCCGCGGTTATTTACCACACCGCCAGACAAAAGTACCGGTCTGTGCACCGGAAGTTTGCGCACTACTGAAGTTTTAAAATTCCTTACCACCGCGTAAGCCAGGCCCAGAAGGATATCCTCTGCGGATACTCCCTCCTGCTGCCGGTGAATCAAATCGGTCTTTGCAAACACACTGCAGCGTCCTGCAAGCCGCGGAACACTGGCGGCGCGGTCTGTATATTCAGAATAAGATTCCAAAGGTAATCCCAGACGATACATCTGATCTTCAAAAAATGCCCCTGTTCCTGCTGCGCATTCTCCGTTTACCGCATACTCCAGCACCTGGTCATGTCCAAGTCCCGTCAAAAAGCAGGAGGTCTGTGCACCGATTTCCAGAATGCTCTGTGCCTTTGGATAAAGCAGTTTCTGTCCTGCCAGAAGCGCCATCACCCGATCTGCCATCTCCCTCTGTCCCGCTTTGGGAAAAAGAAAAGCCGCAGCACTGTTTCCTGCGGCATAGTCGATGGTTCCCGGATTGGTACGGTTCAATTCCTGCTTCATGTCTTCCAGCATTCTGCCAAGCACAGCCTTGGCTTCTCCCTTATGCAGCGCGTAACGGCTGTAGATCAGCTTTCCATCTTCCACTACCGCCAGGGAAATACTTCCCGCTCCCGCATCAATTCCCAGTCCTCTCATTTCTTTCCTCTCTCCTTTTCCAATGCTTCCTATTACAAATTGGCAAAATTCTCAGCCGCAGCTGCACCATACAAAATTTTCTGTTCAGAAACTTCCTAACCGATCAGCCGGATCATTTCTGCTTTCGCCTCGACCAGGTTTTTTATACTGAGATCACGAAGTCCTTCCTGACGTGGAAGCCGGATTTCTTTCACCACAAACGACGGTCTCGGACCAAATATCAGGATCCGGTCTGCAATCTGCAGCGCCTCGTCCATATCATGCGTAACAAACAGCACGGAGTTCTGCTCCTGCTCCCAAAGTTTCTTCAGGTGCGTGAGCATTTCCTGGCGAAGAGTGTAATCCAGTGACTTAAACGGCTCGTCCATCAAAAGGAGCTCGCTTCCATAGTAGAATGCCCTTGCGATCCCGCACCGCTGCCGCATGCCGCCACTCAGCTGCTCCGGATAATAATCCTCAAATCCGGTCAGATGCACCTGATCGATAAGCTGGGCAATCCGCGCCTTATCGGTATCGTCCCGCACCACCCGGATATTGTCATATACCGTCAGCCACGGAAGAATCCGGTCTTCCTGAAACACATACCCCGTTTTTTTCGCCCGGTTTCTGATCTGCCCCTCATAATCACCGGTAATTCCCGCGATCAGGTTCAGAAGCGTTGATTTCCCACAGCCGGAAGGACCCACAATGGCCGTGATTTCTTTTGGTTCCACACGGAGATTTAAATGCTCCAGAACCGGCAGGCCACCGAATTTTTTTCCAAGATCTATCACATCCAGCATACTGCCCCGTTCCTTTCCTATATTATTCATTTCGCTGTACCGCATGTTTTTTGCAAAGAAGCAGCTTTCCGACAAGAACCACTGCATAGTAAATCCCCACCATGATCACAGTCCAGGCAATGACTGTCTCCGGCTCAATATTCAGCCGCGCTGTCATGATCTGTCCGCCAATCCCCGACGTCGTAGTCAGCACTTCTCCCATCACGACCGTTTTGCATGCCATACCGACTGCAATTTTCAGGCCGGACGCAAAATACGGGGTTACCGACGGGATCAGGATATAGCGAAGTTTTTTCCAGACAGAAAATCCAAACACGCTTCCCATCTCCAACAACTTCCGGTCAATCGCCGAAATGCCGTCACAAATGCAGATAAACATGGTCGGAACTACCGCCATCACTACTATGAAAATGCTTGCCCGTCCGTTGAATCCAAACCAGATAATCGCCAGAATCAGCCAGGAAATCGGCGGCACGACCTGGATAATGCCGAGTACCGGCTGAATGAGCTGGCGGACCGGTCTGAGCACACCGCCAAACAAACCTGTCAGACAGCCAATCCCAATCCCGATTCCCAGACCGCAGACAAGGCGCACCATCGTTTTCCCAATCTCACACCAGAGTTTTGCAGAGCTTAAAATTTCAGCCACCTTTGCAGCCACCGCAGGAATCGGCGGCACGACCAGGGGGGAATAAAGATTGCTCATTCCCCACCAGAGTCCAAGCACCAGAGCCGCTGCCGCGATCCGGTACCTGTTTGCTGTCATACAAGTCTTCATCCGCTCCTTGTTTGATGTCATGCAGATCTTCATCTGGTACTTATTTGCTGTAATACATGCCTTCATCCGGTACTTTGCCTCCGATCATGGACGGATCAAAATCGTTCAGGAGCTGATAGAAACCATCCAGGTCAGTCTTCGCGTCTGCCGCATTTTTATAGATCAGACCCATGTTCGGGATCGCTTTTTCTACCAGCGCAGCCTTAAGTCCAAGCTTTTCCTCTGCCAGTGCTGCAGCATCTGCCGGGTGTTCCAGAACCCAGTTTAAGGATTCCTCATAAGCAGCTTCAAACTCTGTCACCAGCTCCGCGTTCTCAGAAATAAACGATTCCGTGGTGCCCAGTCCTGCATTCGGCACGATGGAATCCTCACCTTTTACTTTCTTCCATTCATCTTCAAAGGAAAATGCGACACGCACCTGGTCGTTGTTCATCTTTGCTGCAGTCACCTGCGGTTCGATGAGAGTTGCATACTCGATCTTACCCGCTGCCATCATCTGGGAAATCTCTGCGGTAGTGGAATAAACAATCTCGACATCCTCACCAGCCTTTAAACCAGCTTCATTTAAAAAGAACTGGGTTAAGGCATCTGGCGGGGAAGACTGGAGCGGAACATACACGGTCTTGCCCTTTAACTGGGACCATTCCGTCAGCTTTGGATCCGTCGTGATAAAGTAGGTTACACCCCAGGTATTGACATTGGTCAGGCGCACCGGAAGTCCTTTGTTATAAAGCTTTGCCGCTACCGTAAGCGGAAATGCAAACATATCATGCTCCCCATCCTGCACCATGGCGATCAGCTGCTCCAGCGCATCCCAGATATCCAGTTCCATCTTTACGTTATCGCCCAGCAGTCCGGCATCTGCCATATGAAGAAGCGGAAGTGTCGGCGGTGCTTTCGGTACTGCCAGTTTTAAAACCACGCCTTCTCCGTTCCCAGCGTCTTCTTCAGCTTCAGCGCCGCCATTTTCTGAGCTTTCTGCCGCTGCTTTCGTTTCTGCTTCTGTCTCTGCAATGCTTCCGCCTGATCCCTGACATGCAGTCAGCGCCAGCATCGCCACGGCCGCAAGTCCGATCAGTAACTTTGATTTTTTCATTGTATTTTTTCCTCCCCTTTGTTATAGTGGTTAGTAATTGCTAACATTAGTTAGTGAACGCTAACTAGAATAGCAAAGATCAAACGTCATTTCAGTTGCCGCGGCAACAAGGAGGCTTTCATGAGAAATTATTATCAACTACTGATGAAAAATCCATTATTTATGGGAATCCCGGAAGAGAAAATGGAGCCGGTACTCCAGTGTTTAAAAGCAAAAAAGAAAGTATTTACCAGCAGGACCCTGCTGTTTTCTTCTGATGAACCAATTCCCTGTCTTGGGCTGGTCTTAAACGGATATGCGGAAATTTTTCTGACTGACCCGGACGGCAACCATACCCTGATCACCCAGGCCTGCGTCGGTGAGCTGTTCGGTCATGCCCTGGCCGTTGCCCATGCCTCTGCCAATATCTTTGAAATTTTCACCTCAGAAAAGGCAGAAATTTTATTCTTGTATGTGCCGGAATTTACTTCCCTGCAAAACTGTAACTGCACCTACCGTTTTAAAGTCATGGAAAACCTGATGCAGCTGATCGCCAAAAACAACATGGAACTGATGATGAAGATCCGCATCTTGACCCAGGGATCCCTGCGGAAAAAGCTGCTGCTCTATTTCTCCATCTTATCCAGACAGCAGCATTCTGCCACCATCACACTGCCGTTCGGGCGTGATAAGCTGGCAAACTACCTGTTTTGCGACCGGAGCGCTGTTTCCAGAGAGCTTGGACGAATGGACCGGGAAGGTCTGATCCAGCTCGGAAAAACAAAAATTATGCTGACCGGATGTCTTCCTGCCCAGCACCCGGTTATACAGACAGAATAAATTTTACTGCCAGAACTGGATCGTATGGGTCTGTCTCGTTTTGCCTCTGCTATCGTTCTTTCATTACCATATCCCGGAACCGTTTGGCGGCGGTCCCGCTCTCACGGTTTGTGTCGTAGAGCATGCAAATCAAACGCTCCGGGATACTTTCTTTTAATGGAATTTCAACTACCCGCCCCTCTTCCAATGCCTGCGCCGCCAGTTCATACGGAAGAAATCCGATTCCAAGATTTTTTTCCACCATCGGAAGGATCAGGTCTGCGGTTGCCACTTCGATATCCGGCTGCATGGTCAGGCCATGCTGCAGATAAAAATGGCTGTAAAAGTCGTAGCTGCTCGTATGGCGCTCCAGCGAGATCAGGGAATATGCTTCCAGACTTTTTAACTCGTTTGTTTTCTGGGAAAGGCTTTCCAGCCGTCTTCCTGCAATCAGTACATCATAAAAAGATTTCACCAAAACCACATGGTCTGCCACTCCCTCCAATTCTTTCTGATCCGCTGCAGTAACCACAGCCAGATCGATGATTCCCTCTTTTAAGGCTTTCGCTGCGCCTGGCGTGGAATAATTATAAATTTTCAGCCGGACTCCCGGATAGTTTTCGTGAAATGCCCGCAAAATCTCCATCAGATATAAGTGCAGTGCCGTCTCGCTGACACCGATCACAATGCTGCCGTCCTGCAGGGCCGCACTCTGGCGTACCTCTTCCTCCCCCAGTTCAATCTGTTCGAAGGCCACCGCCACTCTCCGGTAAAGCCGTTCGCCTTCTTCTGTCAAAGTAATTCCCCGGTTTGAGCGCTGCATCAGCTTGCAGTCAAGCTCCGTTTCCAGAATCCGGATAATCCGTGTGATGTTTGGCTGGTTGCTGTACAGAAGCTCCGCGGCTTTGGTGAAGCTTCCGTAGCGGGCCACGTAATAAAAAATCTTATAGTGTTCGAAATTCGCTGCCATGCATGTCTCTCCTTCTGTTCTTCTGTTCCCTTTTTGCTTCCTCTAAACTTTCTTTGCAATTCCATAATCTGGATTGCGCTCGCCACTTTGCACAAAATGTCTTCACGTACTGCTTTTATCTTACTATATATTTTTTATATAGTAAATATATGAACTATATATTATCTATCTAATTTGATCACGGTTATAATAAAGCACGGTTAGAAAATCATTGAAACGAAAGAAGGAATTATTATGGCAGACTCCATGAATTTAAAACAGCCTCTGATCTGCATCGGTCGTGAATACGGCAGCGGCGGACGTGAGATCGCAGAAAAGCTTGCAGAAAAGCTAGGCGTTCCTTATTACGATAAACTGCTCATCCGGAAAGCCGCAGAGGAAAGCGGATACACGGAACACTTTTTAAGCCAGAATGAGGAGCAGCCTTTCTCGATTGGCAGTCTGCTCACCGGAAATCCATTTGCAGATACCGTCAGCATGGCTCATGCATTCTACCCGGAAAGTCAGATGGCGTTTGACGCAGAGCGTCATGCGATCCAGGATATTGCCCAAAAGGGTGGAGGTGTTTTCGTAGGACGCTGTGCTTCTTCCATTCTGGATGGCCGAAACGACATGCTGTCCGTTTTCATCTACGCCAAAGAAGATGACAAACTCAAACGTGTCATGAAACGAAACCAGATGGATGAAATGACCGCAAAAAAACGTCTCCAGAAGGTTGACCGGATGCGGAAACGCTACTTTGACTTTTATGCCGACACCCACTGGGGTGAATCCGAAAGCTATGACATGATGTTAAGCAGCAGCCAGTTCGGCATCGACGGATGCGTAGAGCTGATCCTGCAGTGCTTAAAGCTGCGTGAGCAGCACGCAGAAGCATAGGCCGAAACGCTATAGCCAGTGCCCCGAAACATAAGCAACGCTCTGGCAAATCCGTTTTTAAACATAAACAATTAGCATAAAAAGGGAAGGAAGGTACAAAACCCATGAACAAGGATCTGACCGTGGGAGAACCCCAGAAAGTATTGTGGCAGTTCTGTCTGCCCCTGTTCGGAAGCATCATCTTCCAACAGCTTTATAACATTGCCGACAGCCTGGTAGCCGGAAAATTCGTCGGCGAAAACGCACTGGCTGCTGTCGGAAACAGCTACGAGATCACCCTGATCTTCATTGCATTCGCATTCGGATGCAACATTGGATGCTCCGTCATCGTATCCCAGCTCTTCGGTGCCAAACAATACAGCGAAATGAAGACCGCCGTTTACACCACACTGATTGCAGGTGCAGTGCTCTGCGCGGTACTGATGGCAGGCGGACTGGCACTCTGCCGCTCACTTCTGGAGCTGATCAACACCCCGGCAGAAATCCTCGATGACTCCATGCTCTACTTAAATATCTATATTTTAGGACTGCCATTTTTGTTCTTTTATAATATTGCAACCGGAATTTTCTCCGCACTGGGCGACTCCAAAACCCCGTTCATTTTCCTGGCCGCATCCTCAACCTCCAACATCGCAGTGGATATTCTGTTTGTCACTGCCTTCAAGATGGGCGTAGCCGGTGTTGCATGGGCAACCTTCCTTTGTCAGGGTGTCAGCTGTATCCTCGCAATCCTGGTTGTTTTGCGCAGACTGGCTGGTGTCAAGACCGAACGCCGTGCCGCCATCTTCTCCTGGCGGCTGCTCGGCAAGATCTCTGTCATCGCCATTCCTAGTATCCTGCAGCAGAGCTTCATTTCAGTCGGAAACATCATCATCCAGAGTGTCATCAACAGCTTTGGTGCCAGCGTCATTGCCGGTTACTCCGCATCGGTAAAATTGAACAATCTGGTCATCACATCCTTCACAACACTGGGAAACGGTATCTCCAACTACACCGCACAGAACATCGGTGCACAGAAAATGGACCGTGTCAAGGAAGGCTTCCTCGCCGGTTTAAAGCTGGTATGGCTTCTCTGCCTGCCGCTGTTCCTCGCCTACTTCTTCGCCGGACGTTACCTGGTATTCCTCTTCATGGATAACTCCACCGGCCCGGCTATCGATACCGGAATCCAGTTCTTGCGGATCCTCTCTCCGTTCTACTTTGTAGTCTCCGCAAAGCTGGTAGCTGACGGAATCTTAAGAGGTGCCGGACTCATGAGAAACTTCATGATTGCCACCTTCACTGACCTGATCCTGCGTGTAGCACTTGCCATTGGACTTGCAAAAGTCTTTGGATCTATCGGAATCTGGTGTGCATGGCCAATCGGATGGACCGTCGCCATGTGCATGTCCGTTTGGTTCTATAAACGCGGACCGTGGAATCGGAAGTAACAATTTAACACAGTAAATCAAAGGGGCGAAAGTTCCCACAGCCTTTTTTGACGCTGGTCAGACGACGTTGTCGTTCACGCATGCGTGCCAGCAATGAGATTTTTCTTTCTGCTTTACAAAATCCGCTGACCGGCAGCATATTTGGATAAAACCTCCCGTTCATCCCCCAGATAAACGATCCGTTCCAGACGCTGCCGGATACTGAGCGGCTGCGGATGTTCAAGTCTTGCATCGTCCAGCACTACCGCATCCAATTCATACCCCGGTTCAAAGCTTCCCACCTGACCAAAGAAGGAACCTCCTCCCTTCGTCGCCAGATAAAATACTTCCTCCAGCGTCAGTGGCTTTAACGTCTGGTCGGTCAGGCGCCAGCGCAGCTTGCTATCCTGAATCGCATGGCGCATGGCCACAAACATATTTTCCGTACTGCCTCCCGCCACATCGCTGCCAAGTCCCACCGGAATCTGCTCCTCCAGGTAGCGGCGTACCGGCGCGATCCCGGAAGAAAGGTTGGTATTCGACTCCGGACAATGTGCAATAAACACACCATTTGCCTTCATCTGCTGAATTTCTTCTTCACCAGAGTGAACACAATGCGCCATGATCGTGCGGCACGCTCCGCCAAACATGCCAAAATGTTCGTAGGCATCCCCATAAAACTTTGACCAGGGGCAAAGCCTCTGTACCCAGGCAATTTCTTCCTGGTTCTCAGACAAATGCGACTGCACCGGAAGTCCGCTCTCTTTCTGGATGCCATGTAAAAGTTCCATCAGTTCGTCACTGCAGCTTGGAATAAAACGGGGAGTCAGAATCGGCTGCACATGGCGGTAATGCCTCTCTGCCACCGCCCGAAGCCATGCCTTTGTCGCCTCAGCCGCTTCCTTTGCAGATGCTTCACGCAAGTAATCCGGACTATTGCGGTCCATATTCACCTTGCCCACCATAGCTGCAATCCCGTCCTCCTCGAGCTGATCCATCAGAAGCAGGGTTGCCTCGTTGTGGATCGTGGCAAATGCGCAGACTCTTGTAGTGGCACTGCGCCTTATATGGTCTGTAAAAATGCGGTAGGATTTCTCTGCATATTCCAGATCCTGGTACTTGCTCTCCTCCGGGAAGGTGTTCGTCTCCAGCCATTCCAAAAGTTCCAGATCCATGCTCATTCCCCGAAATGAGTACTGGGGTGCATGAACATGCAGATCGGTAAGACCGGGGATGATCAGCCTTTCACCAAAGTCCTCTACTGGTATTTCCCGGAATTTTTCCGGTAGAGCTGCGTAGATTCCCTCAACCTTTCCGTCTTCGCAGACCAGATAATGCTGCATGGCAATCTCTATCGTGCCGATCTCTTTTGTGTAAATGAGATTTCCTTTCAGGGCGAATATTCGTTTTTCATTCATAGCATTCTTCCTCCCTCTTGCCGCTTCGCCGAGTGCACATCTCCACGGAGCAGTTTTTGTTTCATAGGACGCAATTTCCTATCATATAAAAAGAGCTCCGCTCACGCGGAACTCTCATCGATCTTCAAAAGCAATACACAGCCGCATGGACGCACCGGCTTCGCCGGTTCATGTAACTATGTAGTCAACTCTTTACGGTAGTTGGTAGAGACTCTGGACCCATCTCCAGGATATACAATCACATTACCCGTTTATGAAATTGTTATGATCTGTTTTGTATGTATTACAGTACAACCTTAACATATCCTGTGTATAAAGTCAATCTGCTATCAGCCCCACCATTTAATTACTGTTCACCGCAACTCATTTACGCCTTCCCGTTCCAGTCGCTCAGCTTATTTAATCCATCCTTGCTTCCGGAAATGTATGCGATATCGCCCTTCTTGAATGCATAATCCGGCGTGATGGTCTCGATCAGCTTTCCCTCGCTCTCCACCGCAATGATGTTAACGCCAAAGCGTCCGCGCAGATTCGCCTCCAGAACGGTTTTTCCTACGATCCGCTCCGGCATGATCATCTTGGAGATGTTTAATTTTTCACTTAACTGGATGAAGTCCAGCATGCGGACTGCCTCCAGCCGGTGCGCCAGACGCACTGCCATATCGCGCTCCGGATACACCACCTGAGCTCCAATCTTCTCCAGGATCTCACCGTGCTCCGCACTGGCTGCCTTGGAAATGACGGTCGGCACGCCAAGACTGACCAGATTCAGCGTAGTCAGAATGGAAATATCCAGCTGCTCACCGATACACACTACTGCCACATCGCAGTTCTGGATCCCGGTTTCCGAAAGTGTCTTTTTGTCCAGCGCATGAACGACATACGCATTCTCTGTATGCTCCCGCAGCTCCCGCACCTTTTCTTCTTCGCGGTCCAGCACGACCAGGTCTGCCCCGGCTGCTGCCAGCTCCAGCGCCAGCGCATGTCCAAACCGGCCAAGACCAATGATGCCATAGGTGTTTTTCCCATTACTCTTCTTTTTAAACATAGCTTCTTGCACCCTTTCTTCTGACAGGCGTACCGTTTCGTGCCACCTGTCCTTCCATATTTCCATTCCACAACATCAGGACAGCAGAATCAATAACCCGTTTGCCCAACATCGCCAAATTCCGCTCTGGTTATCCGATCGCGATATTTCCTTCCGGATAGCTGACCCGCTCGCCCTTCGTAAAATACCATAACGATGCGATCGTCAGCGGTCCCAGTCTTCCGATAAACATGATCAGGATCGTTAAGATTTTTGCCGCGTCACAAAGTCCCGGCGAGATTCCGGTAGAAAGTCCTGCCGTTCCAAACGCACTGCTGATTTCAAACAGCGCATCCATAAATGGGACCCCCGGCTCCAGAATCACCAGGATATAGGTTCCAGTCAGCACAATGCCAAGCGCCAGCAGCGTAATGACTGCTGCCTTGCGGAACGCATCGGCCGGAACCGCATAGCGGAACGCCTTCTCTGATGTGTTGGTTGCCGAGGATTTTATGCCCTGAAACAGCACAAACGCTGTGGTTGTCTTGATTCCGCCTCCCGTGGATCCCGGAGATGCACCGATCACCATCAGCACAATCACCGTCAGCAGTCCGGCATTCGAAAATGAGCCCAGCGGAAACGTTGAAAAGCCGGCCGTTCTTGCAGAAACACTCGTGAAGAACGCGCCCATCCAGGTGATGTCCTCAGTCAGCTTCAAAAGCACCGTTCCTGCTACAGTCAAAAACAGGCTCATACTTAAGACCACCTTGGTATGCATGGAAAACTTTTTCCAGCGGAACCGCTTGTCGATCACCTCGCGGATCACCAAAAAGCCGATTCCGCCAAATATGATCAGCGCACAGGTCACCAGGTTTAAAAATACGTCATCCTGATATGGGATCAGGTTCTGCATGTTTCCCAGAATGTCAAAGCCGGAGTTGTTAAACGCCGCCACCGAATGAAACAGGCTGATCCCTGCTGCATGAAGCGGGGAATAGCTTCTGGAAAACACCAGAAAGCTAAGAGCCGCCCCAATCAGCTCAAAGGTCACTGTCGTAAACAGCACCATCCGCACAAACCGGACCACACCTTTTCCGGAATCCAGGTTCGAAGCCTCCCGGATCAGGTTTCTGGCCTTTAAATTGATTTTCTTTCCCATCGCCAGGATCACACCGGTTCCCACAGCGGTAACCCCCAGTCCGCCGATCTGGATCAAAAGTCCAAGAAAGAACTGTCCCAACGGCGTAAATGTATCTCCCGCATCCACGGTCAGAAGTCCGGTCACACAAACCGCACTCGTCGACATGTAAAGTGCATCAATATAACGCACCGTAACCCCATCCTGAATGCTGCAGGGTAGACTTAACAGGATAGAGCCGATCAGGATCACCAGGGCAAAGCCCATGGAGATGATCCGCACCGGGGACTGCTTTTTTAGAAAATTCATGATTTTACTCACCTCACTTCCGCGCGTTTTCTTAGGCATTATATCATACTCTATCGAAACCGTGGGCAAAATTTATCACAGTTCTTCCGATGCAAACGCAATAAACGCCTCCATTTCCCGGGTTTTAAATTTATTTTTGTGATAAAAGATCTGCCGGTACATGGAAATTTCTACCTGCTCTACCTCAATCACGGCCAGCCTTCCGTCCCGGATCTGCTGCTGCACGGCAAACAGCGGAAGAAACGAAAGCCCGTGTCCCTGTTCCAGCATCTGAATGATAAATGCCGTGTCACTGATCTCTAAAACCGGGGACAGTGCGCGGTGGCAGCCCGCTAAGTGCTGATCCAGCGCCTGGCGGTAGTTGGCATTTTTCTCGGTCAGGAAAAACGGTTCCTGCAAAACATCATCCAGATTTTTTCTTCCCAAAAGTCCATGACTCTCTAAAAATCCCGGCGATGCCACAAACACAACCGGCTCTGCCTGCTCCATGGCCTTCACCCAGTTTTCATTCCATCTGGGTGCGTCCAGAATGTAGATCATATCCAGAAGATCCTGCTCCATCATGCGGATCAGTTCCTCCGGAGTCCCAACGGTGATCTGGAATCGCACCTGCGGATGCAGTTTCCGGAACTGACTGACGATTGCCGAAAATTTAGCCGTGCAGATGGACTCGATCGTCCCAATATGCAGTGGATTCTTTAATTCTTCATCTTCATGCATGGAAAGCCGGGTACGGCTCACCTCGTACAAAACCCGGTTCGCATGCTCCAGAAATTTTCTTCCCTGTGCAGTCAGGATCACCTGCTTTCCCATCCGGTCAAAGAGCCTGGTCCCCAGCTCCTTCTCCAGCAGGCGGATCTGGACCGTCACTGCCGACTGGGAATAGCCAAGCTGCTGCGCAGCCCTGGAAAAGCTCTGCAGCTGCGCCGCCTGCACAAAGGTCTGAAACTGACGCAATTCCATACTTCACACCTCTTTTCTTTTGTTTTATCAAAAATTTCACGAACTCTCTGCATTTTTGCAGTATAATCGTTGCGAAAAGCACATTATTTTGTAGCTTCTTTCATAATCTATGATTGAAAAATTTTCAATGCCATTATGAAAACTATAAATTTGATTCATTCATATTACCATGATATAATGCCCCTGCGAAGACGTCAATCGCCATTTTTCTGAAATCTGCACCAAGCGCAGTTGTCTGCCCAGCACGCAGACAGCCACAAACAGCAGATTTCCAAACGATTCACATTTTTGTTTTTGGAGGGAATTTACAAATGGAAAAAAAGAAATTTAAAATGGGGCTGGTACCGAAGCTGATCCTGGCAATCATCATCGGTATCTTATTCGGACAGTTTCTGCCGGAGGGCTTCTGCCGCCTGGTCGTAACACTGTCTGGCTTTTTCAGTAACTTCTTAAAATTTATCATCCCGCTCATGATCCTGGCTTATGTAACCATGGGTATCGCAGACCTGTCACAGGGCGCTGGAAAACTGCTTCTGATCACCGTTGCCCTTGCATACAGCTCTACCCTGATCGCAGGCTCCGCATCCTTCCTGGTTGCAGAAAACCTGTTCCCGAGCTTTATGAGCGCAGATGCATTAGACCAGATCGCTGCTACCGCAGAAGTATCCCTGTCTCCGTACTTTATCATCACCATCCAGCCAGTCATGGACACTCTGTCCGCAGTTGTGCTTGCCTTTGTTTTAGGACTCTGCCTGTCTTCCATGCGCGGCAAGGAGATCGGAGATACCCTTTACAATGCAATCAAGGATTTTTCTTCTATTATTGATAAAGTCCTTCACAATGTCATCATCCCGCTGCTGCCGCTCTACATCTGCGGTACCTTCACGGATATGACCATTTCCGGAAAAACCTTTGCAATCCTCGGCATCCTCTGGAAGGTATTCCTGGTTGTCATTGCCATGCATTTGATCTGCATTACCATCCAGTTTATCATTGCAGGAACCATCAGCAAGAAGAACCCGCTGACCCTGATTAAAAACCAGTTTCCGGGTTATGCAACTGCACTGGGAACCCAGTCTTCCGCAGCGACCATTCCGGTTAACTTACAGTGCGCAGCCAACGATGGCGTCTGCGAGCAGATCCGTAACTTTGTCGTTCCGCTTTGCGCAAACATCCATATGGCCGGTTCCATGATCACCATCACAGCCTGCGCTACCGCAGTCTGCCTGATGAACCAGCTGCCGATCAGCCTTGCTACCGTTGTTCCGTTCATCATGACCCTGGGCGTTGCCATGGTTGCTTCCCCAGGTGCACCGGGCGGCTCCATCATGACCGCACTGCCGTTCCTCTACATGGTATTCGGCACCACAGCCGGAGACCCGAACGGCCCGATCTGCGCGATCATGGTTGCGCTTTACATCACACAGGATTCCTTCGGAACTGCCTGCAATGTTTCCGGTGACAATGCCATCGGCGTAATTGTAGATACAATTTATCGCAAATTTATCATAAAAGAAACTCAGGAGGCTTAACATGTCATTTATCAGTGTTTTCGATGTACTTGGACCGAACATGATCGGTCCCTCCAGTTCTCACACGGCAGGCGCTGCCCGCATCGGTTTCCTCGCCCAGAAAATGATCGGTGGAAACGTCATCCGGGCTGATTTCACCCTGTACGGCTCCTTCGCCAAGACCTATCACGGACATGGAACCGACCGTGCGCTCCTCGGCGGCATCATGGGCTTTTCCACCGACGATATGCGCATCCGCAATTCGTTTGAGATTGCGCAGGAAAGTGGTCTGGCCTACACCTTCACCCCGAATGAGACGGAAGCCGAGATCCATCCGAACACTGTGGACATCTCCATGACAAACAAAAACGGACAGACCATGACAATCCGCGGAGAGTCTCTTGGCGGCGGCAAGGTGCGCATTGTCCGCATCAACGGTGTTTCGATAGACTTTACCGGCGAATACAGCGCTGTCATTGTTGTCCAGCAGGATAAACCGGGAGTAGTTGCCCACATCACCAAAGTCTTAAGCGACCGCGGTGTCAACATTGCTTTCATGCGCCTGTTCCGTGAAGCAAAGGGGCACACTGCCTACACCATCGTAGAATCCGACGGAACACTTCCGGAAGATGTAGCAGAAAGCTTAAAAGAAAATGCAAACGTACACGATGTGATGATCGTACAGATTTAAGGAAGGGAGAGTGACAAGATCATGGATTTTAAAAACGCAAAAGAACTTTTAGAATTATGTCAGAAACAGAACCTTCCGATTTCCAGGATCATGCTGAACCGGGAAATAACCGAAGGCGAGATGCCAGAAGAAGAGGCGCTTAGCCGTATGGCCCGCGCCCTGGAAATCATGAAAGAATCTGCCCGCACCCCGATCAAGACACCGGTGCGCTCCATGGGCGGCCTTATCGGCGGCGAAGCAGGAAAGCTTGCCGCACACCAGGCTGCAAGCCGCAACATCCTGGGTGAAGTGCTGGAAAAAGCCATCACCTGCGCGGTAGCTGTTCTGGAAACCAATGCTTCCATGGGTCTGATCGTAGCTGCCCCAACCGCAGGTTCTGCCGGAGTAGTTCCGGGCATGCTGTTATCACTTCAGGAATGTCATCACTTTTCCGATGAAGACCTGGTCAAAGCACTGTTCAATGCCGGTGCGATCGGTTATCTGGCAATGCGTAACGCAACCGTAGCCGGAGCAGTCGGCGGCTGTCAGGCCGAGGTCGGCATTGCATCCGCCATGGCTGCTTCCGCTGCCGTAGAGCTGTTCGGCGGTAGTCCGAAGCAGTGCCTCGATGCTGCTACCATCGTTCTGATGAATATGCTGGGACTTGTCTGTGACCCGGTCGGCGGTCTGGTCGAATACCCGTGCCAGAACCGCAACGCAGCCGGTGTGGCAAACGCCCTGATCGCAGCCGAGATGTCCCTGGCCGGACTCTCCCAGCTCATCCCGTTCGATGAAATGTTAGAAACCATGTACACCGTAGGCAAACGCCTTCCGGCAGAACTGCGCGAAACCGCCATGGGCGGATGCGCGACGGCACCGTCCGCATGCGCGGCATGCCATATGTGCAGCTAAAAATAAACAATATCGTTAACGTAATTCCGCACAGTCCTCCTGTCAGACAGACTGTGCCCGTTCCGATTGAAAGCTTTCCGGCCTGTGCTGCTACCTTGTTTACGATGGAATCCACCACGCGTAGGCAATGTTCTCCCTCGGCTCTCCCGTAGCCGGTGGCTACGATCTTCATGCTTTCCCGTTTTATGCCTTCCGCTTCCAGCTTCCGTAAGATTTCACCGGCCGTATCGACGCATGCTCCAGCCCGTAGGCTGGAGCATGCGTAAGCAGATATTCTGTTTGTCATCCATGACGATCGTTTTGGCAGAAGTAGAACCGATATCGATGCCTGTAAAATATGTCATATGCAAATTCCTATCCTGTTTCAATCCTTCTTGTTTTCCCGGATAAACCTATAGAACCGGGGTCCATGCCAGTCCGTAGATTTCCTCCACATCATCGGTGAAAGTGATCAGGCCAAGACGGACATACTTCTCAATGATTTTCTTCAAAGATGCACCGGTGCACTCATCGGAAAGACCAAACTGCAGGGCATTGTTGATCATGACGTTCATGTCAAAATCACCGCCGTTCCAGCCGCGGTCAAGAAGCAGTTTGGTTGCCTCGTCCGGATTTTCACGCATCCAGGAATGTGCTTTCTGGATTGCCTGGGTGATCTTCTTTGCGATGGTCGGATTCTCCTGTACAAACGTGCGGTTCATAGCAACCACACAGCAGGCATCTCCTGCGAAATCCTCATCCTGCAGGGAACGGATGCATTTTAACTTTCCCTCTTTCATCATGGCATACGCAAATGTATCACTTAACAGGGCTGCGGAAATCTCACCGCGCTCCATAGCTGCCACGCAGGCATCGGAAGAAACCTGGGTCAGGCTCACATCGCTCAGCGGATCAATGCCATCTGCATCCAGCAGGATCGAAGTGATGTTGTAGTCAGAAGCACCGATTCCATTCGGTACGGAAATCTGGGTTCCCTTTAAATCTTCGGTTGTATTGTACGGGCTGTCTGCCAGTGCGTAGAGAGATTTACAGCCGATATGTGCGCCTCCAACGAAAGTAAGATCCACATTGTTGGTGATTGGAACAATCATGGTAGCGATATGGCCGACTGCTACGGTTGCCTGGCGGGTTCCCAGTGCCTCAATGTAGGAATTGCCTTTGAAGCCTTCTGCGGTCAGTCCTGCCTCTGCATAGTAACCAAGGTCATCTGCCACGGTCGGGCCGGAGGTACATCCGTCAGACATGTAATACAGGACCGGCTCACCATATGCCGGTTCGCTCTCCATGGCTTTTTTCTCTTCCTCAGTCGGAGTCAGGTCAAAGTCTGCCATGTCGATCGCACGGCCTTCCATATCTACCGGGGTAAACAGTGCTTCCCATTTTCCTGCTGCAAAGGCATCTGCCGCATTCATATGAACATCCGACACATTGACCTCAACCTCAACACCGTCCTGGCCCATCTCGATCTGTCCATCGTTATTCAAATCTCCGGCAAGCTGCTCTTTCTCCGTTGCCTTCGTCTCCTCAGCCTGCTTTGCCCCTCCGCATGCAGTCAGAGACAGTCCCATGGAAAGGGACAAAAATAATGCAAGTGATCTGTTTGTTTTCATAATACCTTCTCCTTTAATAAAAAAATGATCTATTTCTCACCGGCAAAATGAAGCCGGTTTAAAATCATGTTCCGGTACGCGATAAAGCCTTGCGAAGAACGGTTTCGCGGGAAATCTTCTTCGATCCTGATATCCGCGATGATCCGTCCCGGGTTTGCATCCATGACAATGACACGGGTTCCCATGTAAATCGCCTCATCCACATCGTGGGTTACCATCAATGCAAGCTGCCTCTTTTCCCGCCACATAGACAAAATCTCATCCTGCATGTTCATGCGGGTAAACGCATCCAGCGCGCCCAATGGTTCATCCAGAAGCAAAATCTGCGGCTGGCTGATGAGCGTCCGCACCAGCGCCACGCGCTGCGCCATGCCTCCGGAAAGCTGTCCCGGGTAATCATTGCGGAAATGCCGCAGGCCGATCACATCCAGCATGTGTTCCACCTTATCCTCATTTTCTTTCAATTTCCCCTGTGCTTTCAATGGGAACGCAATGTTTTTCTCTACGGTGAGCCACGGAAACAGCGTCGGCTTCTGAAACACCATGCCCCGCTGCGGGGATGGTCCGTCTACCTCGTTTCCATTCACGGTTACGCTTCCGAGCGTCGGCCGGATCAGTCCCGCCACCAGACGCAGCACTGTTGATTTTCCGCACCCGGATGGTCCTACCAGACTGATAAACTCCCCGCTTTCCATCTCCAGATCTACATGATCCAGCGCATGGGTTACTTCATCCTGTTCTACCTTTGCGAAGCTTTTGGATACTCCATTCAGCTTCAGCACAACGTTACTGCGATCATCCATAATTCTTTTCCGCTCCATTCTGCCATCTGAGCACATGGCGTTTGATCCGGTCTAATACCTTGGTGACTACGGTAAAGATGAAGCAGATCACAAACAACGCTGCAAACATCTTATCGTAGCTGGCCCAGGACTTGCTCCAGTTCATATACCAGCCAAGTCCTGACTTTACTCCCAGCATTTCAGCGATCATGATCGCGGTGCAGGAGCTGCTCATAGCCTGGGTACAGCCCGAAAGAATCGATGGCATGGCATGCGGGATCGCCACGCCAAAGATCAGCCTGCGCTCGCTTGCCCCAAGCGTCCTCGCCGCGTCAAAATAATCGCGGTCTACATTGGCTATGCCGTTCATGGTCGCAACCGTTACCGCAAACCACGATCCCAGCGCGATGATGAACACCGCTCCGCCAAACAACGAGGAGGCAATGACCATCATGATCGGGATCCACGTTGAGGTTGGGATCGGTCCCAAAAATTTAATCACCGGATCGATCCAGTAGCGGGCTTTCCGGGAATACCCGCAGACAATTCCGGTTACAAGCCCAAGCGCTACACCGGAAAAATATCCCAGGAACAAAAGTCCCAGGGTATGCACCGTGCAGTCCAGGATCATGGCCCGGTCGATCCACGCAGCATTCAGGATAAAGTTGATACAGGGAACAAACGGCTGAGTCAGGATCCCGGTTTTCAACGTCAGATAATCATATCCGGTAAATAAAAGAAATAAAGCCGACCAGAGCGGTGCCCGGTACCGGAACCGCTCAGACATTTTTTTATCGCCTGATCTGCGCTTCCATGCTGCAGCGATTCCACAGATATCGTAAACCAGGATCAGCAGCACCAGAAATCCAAGATAGGTGTTCGGATTCCGGTTGGTGCTGTTGTCCGGGATCAGCAGATATTCCAGGATTGCCAGCAGTCCGCAAACATTGGGCAGACACTGAATCAGGATATCAAACGCCTTTTCCAGCTCTGTTTTTTCTTTCGCTTCCAGATCTTTTAGTTCCTGACGGGTCAAGGCTGCCATTTTCCTCTGTTCCTGTCTGGAAAAATTATCTTCTTCCGTTCTGCAGCCTGACCAAATTACATTCTTTTTCTTCTCCATGTTTTCCACCCTGCAACTTTTGTAACACGACTGTTCATGCATGTGCACACAGTCCTCCTCACTATAATAGTTCCAGAAACGCCTCAATACGCGTTGCCAGCTGGCCGCTGTCATTCTGGGAATAATCTGTTTCAATCGCCAGATACGGCACATGCTTTTCCTTTGCAAGCTGCCGGATCGTATAAGCTTCCACCGTGTACGGCGTGCAGGCTTGCAGATCAATCTCCACGATCCCGTCGATCTGGTATTCCCGGATCAGCCGTTCGATCAGCCCGATCCGTTTTGTGTTCGGAGTCATGACCGAACAGCCGATTTCTAAATACCGGGCAGCGATGGCCTCCACGATATCTTCCGCTTCCGTATCTACCATCTGAAATGCCGCCTTGATGCCGCTGCAATTTTCAAAGCAGACCACAACTGCATCGCTCTCTTCCATGGTCTTTACGGTTTTCTGAAGAACACCGCCAATGGGACAGCCTGTGACCAGAATTCTCTTTTTTCCCGCAAACTGCTCTGGAAGATGATACCCCATACCTTTTTACCCCTGTTTTCTCATTTATTCTCAATAAAATGTAACATAAATTTCCCGGAATGAGAAATTGTATCTATCAATATATCTCCATGATTTATTTGATTTTTAAATAAATTAGAAAAAAAAAGAACTGCCCACGATGGAGCAGTTCTCTCTGAATTTGATACAGATTCTGTTTTGACGGCAGGATCAGGTTATCGGTGCCGGGTTGAAGATGCACATATCGTTGTGGAATCCGTACTGGTCGCTGTATGGCTGCTTGATTCCGCTTGCCACATCCAGGATCATGTCGAAGATTTCCTGTCCAACATCTGCGATGGTCTTTTCGCCGGTAGCTACGTCACCTGCAGAGATATCGATCAGGTCGAACCAGTGGTTCTTTAACTCGTTACGGCTGCAGACTTTGATAACCGGGCTGATATCCAGACCATACGGGGTTCCGCGTCCGGTCATAAATACCTGAAGACCGATACCACTTGCAACCTGGCTCGGTCCGCAAACGATGTCGCTGGCCGGGGTTGCTGCATAGATCAGGCCGTGCTTGGTCGGCTTCTGAGCCGGGGAAAGTACTTCCACGATCTGGCTGGTACCGCTCTTTGCGATACTTCCCATTGCTTTCTCTACGATATTTGCAAGTCCGCCTGCCTTGTTACCAGGAGTCGGGTTTGCGTCACGGCCTACGCCGCCCTCTGCAAGGTACTTGTCGTACCATTTCATCTCTTCTGCCAGACGGTCACGAGTATGGGCATCCGGGCAGCGTGCTGCAAGCATATGTACGCCGTCACGAACCTCGGTAACCTCACTGAACATTACGGTTGCGCCACCGCGAACCAGCATATCTGCTGCATAACCGGCACTCGGGTTAGCGGAAATACCGGAGAATGCATCACTGCCGCCGCACTGCATACCAATTAACAGATCGCTGAGCGGAAGCTCCTCACGGGTTCTCTTGTTCAGCTTCTGCAGTTTCTTCTCTGCCATTTCAAGGATTGCGTTCATCATAGCGTCATGACCAGCATAGTCCTGAAGAGTCAGAACGTTCTCCGGGGTGATATCCTCCGGCGGAAGTACGCGGTCATAGGTCAGCTTCTCGCAGCCAAGGCCTACTACCATGATCTCACCGCCAAAGTTCGGATGCCGGATGACATTGGTGATCGCACGGATCGGGATGTAAGCTAACGGTGCGTTGATCGCAACACCACAGCCATACGGATGGGTAACTGCTACAACACCATCTACATTCGGATACTTCGGAAGCAGCTCTTTCTTGATGCGCTCTACTGCGACCTTTAATACGCCAGCCGCACACTGAACGGTGGTTACGATTCCCAGAAGGTTTCTCGTACCTGCCGGACCCTCGGCATTACGGTAACCCATCCAGGTGGTTCTGGTCGGCATCGGAAGCTCCTCCATCGGAACCAGATTGGTGCCGTACTCCATATCGTCTACAGACGGGCTCTGCGGGAGATCCAGCATATGCTCGTTGATCCAGTCGCCTTTCTTGATATCGTTGATTGCATAGCCGAGAACCACACCATAACGGATGATCTCGCCGCCTGCCGGGATATCGCACAGGGCAATCTTATGAGCCTGCGGAATGTCCTGATTGGTCACAAGACCTTCCATAACTTCTGTTCCAGCCTTCAGATCCTGAACGGCTACAACGACGTTATCCTGGTCTTTGATCTTGACATATAAACGTCCCATACATTTCCTCCTTCTTCGTTTCACGCTGGCACACG
This sequence comes from Clostridium sp. AM42-4, assembly GCF_003480105.1. Lineage (NCBI taxonomy): Bacteria > Bacillati > Bacillota > Clostridia > Eubacteriales > Clostridiaceae > Clostridium > Clostridium sp. AM42-4. The sequence continues at coordinate 15,478 of NZ_QUIK01000021.1, read as the reverse complement.
GTACAGAATTTCGGTTTTTGTGTTGTGCATCCGTGACATCCAGCGCTTTAACTCCTTGTTGATAATCACATTATAATGCAGGAAATGTCATAAGTAAAATTAATTCTTTTTTTTAAAAACTTAGTTTTTGTAAGTTTTTAGTTGCTTATTCATATAAGTTCAGTATGATTTTTGTAGAGACATCCTTCGCTGTCCCAGTCCGCTTATCTACCTCGAAGGTTTTTAATGTGCTTCCGATCTCATCCGGACGGTCTTCCTTCTGGATCACCACCGTATATTTATACTGGCTGGAGCTGTCTACGTTATAATGTAAGATCTCATCTTCTGAAATTTCCCGGTTAAACCAGCCCTTCTTGTTTACTGCATTCTCTACCAGATAGCAGACCGAGGTCTGATCCAGTGCCGGATGGCTGTTCCATACACCACTCTCCGGGTCCAGATAATACCAGACACCACCGATCTTCTGCCAGCCCGTCGCATAGCTTCCATCGTCCTCTGCGTAGGTCCAGTCCCCGTTTTCAGCCTGCTGCCACTCTGCCGCATAAGCTTTCATCTCGGTTTCCGTACCCACTGCAAAAACAACTGCACTTCCGATTACCAGCAAACATGCTCCTGCAAAAATTCCTCTCATGGTCTTTTTCAATTCTTTCTGTTTCAATTTCATAATGATCGCCCTCTTCTTTCACTCTACCTGATTCTAACAGACAAATATGACCTTTCTGTGAAAGATCGCTGCATTTTTTATTTTCCGGAAAGAAAAAGAGCCTTCCCCATAAAGAGGAAAGCCCTTTCGCGTATCTGTCTTCCAAAAGCGATCTTTTTCAGAAAGCAGTCGTTTCTGGATCGCCATCTTTTCGGAAACCTGGAGGATCTGCTTACTTGCAAAGTTTCTTGAATTCATCTGCCACAAACTGTACCTGGGTTCCAATGATGACCTGAACAGAGGTCTTGCTCGGACGTATCACACCTGCCACACCGGCAGATTTGATGACTTTTTCATTTACCTTTGTGTAGTCTTTGACTTCCAGGCGGAGTCTGGTAATGCAGTTGTCGATGGATGCCACATTCTCCGGACCGCCAACACCTTCCAGAACAATCTTTGCGACTTCCGTGTAGTTGTTGTTGGACAGGGTTACTTTCGCTTCCTCTGTTTCATCATCCTCACGTCCCGGAGTCTTTAAATCAAATCTAGTAATTACAAAGCGGAACACAACATAATAGAGAACACCAACCGCCAGACCAACCGGGATCAGCATCCACGGATTCTCTGCCAGCGGAGTGAAGGAGCTGAGCACCATATCAACTGCACCGCCTGAGAATGAGAAGCCTGCACGGATCGGAAGTGCAACGGTAATGCCGGCAGTGATACCTGCTAACAGCGCATGTACGACGTAAAGGCCAGGAGCCAGAAACATGAAAGAAAACTCGATCGGCTCGGTAACGCCGGTAAAGAACGAACAGAATGCTGCAGATGCAAGCAGTCCGTAAACCATTTTCTTTTTGCCCGGCTTTGCAGTCTGGTACATCGCGATACATGCTGCCGGAAGACCAAACATCATGAACGGGAAGAATCCGGTCATGTACATACCCGTCTGTCCGTAAACACCGGTGTTGCCCCAGAAATTACTTAAATCATTGATTCCGGCTACATCAAACCAGAATACGGAATTCAGTGCATGATGCAGACCGAACGGAATGAGCAGACGGTTGAGGAATGCATAAATGCCCGCGCCCAGAGCGCCCATGCCAATGAAGGCCTCACCCATGGTAACCAGTGCACCGTAAACCAGCGGCCATACAAAGAACAGAACCAGCGCTGCAACGATGGAATACAGCGCGGTGAAGATTGCAACGGCACGCTTGCCGCTGAAGAATGCCAGTGCATCCGGAAGCTTCACGTTTTTGTATTTGTTATAGCAGGTTGCACCGATCAGACCGGATACGATACCAACGAACTGGTTCACGATCTTGCCAAACGCCGGTGCTGCCTCATGCCCGGTAATACCAGCCACGGAACCGCTGCTTAAGAGCGTGGTGATCATGTACATGGAAACAAGACCTGCCAGACCGGCTGTACCGTCCGCATCATCTGCCATCCCAACTGCCACACCGATGGCAAACAGCCAGGACATGTTGTCGATCAGGGCACCGCCTGCCTTAATGAGGAACAGACCGATGGAATAGCCAAGGCCACCCGCAGTAAACCCCTGAACTTCACCTGCCATTGCCGCAGGTGCCAGAATGTATCCGATTCCCATCAGGATACCACATACCGGAAGACATGCTACCGGAAGCATCAAAGCTTTGCCCAGTCTCTGGAAAAACTTCATCATAATGTAAAACCCCTTTCTTTTTCGCCTTTCGGCTTTTTTCTTTTTGTATTTGAACCACTCCCCAATGGTTGCAAATCATCTTTTGCTTGCGAAAGCAGACAGCAATCTGCACAACTGTATCACGTGCGCAGAATCTGAGCAATCGTATCAACCGCCGTTTTCGCTTCTTTTCCCTCCGCATGAATTTCAATCACACTGCCGGACGGCGCTTCTAATGCCATAAGCTCCAGGATACGGTCTGCACGCGCCGTTTTCTCCCCATAAATAAGCGATAAGTCCGCGTCAAGCCTGGTCGCCGCCGCCATAATGCGTGCACAGTTCCGTACATGAAGTCCCTCCGGATCTTCCACCTGTACCGTTGCGTATTTCATACTAAAACAGTCTTCCTTTCGTTACCCGCATTCGTGCATGGAACATCTGATTCTTGCTTTTTATAAAGAAATAACCGGATCTCCTGCTTTTACCACCATTCCGGTACTGCATACCATATCCGGGAAATCCGGCGTATTGCAGACGATCACAGGCGTCACAACATCATACCCGGCTGTACGGATCTGTTCCAGGTCTGCCGTGATCAGAAGATCGCCCACCTGTACCCGGTCTCCCTGCTTTACGTGCGTCTGGAAATACTGACCCTTTAACTGAACCGTATCCAGACCAATATGAACGATCAGTTCTGCACCGTTATCTGCTTTGATGCTGACTGCATGCCCTGTTTCAAACAGCACCGTTACCTCACCGGATACCGGTGCACGGAATGCTCCTTCTGACGGAATCAGTGCAACGCCTTTTCCCAGGATTCCCTGTGCAAAAGCAGGATCTGCTACTTCGCTTAACGGAATCACCTTTCCCGATGCCGGAGATAACACCTCTGCCTGTTCTTTCTTTCCTCCAAACATCTTTTTTAATGCCTGAAACATAACAAGTCCCCCTTTTTTATGAAACATGATCCCAGTTTTTTCTGATGAGATCACATGATTCTGTATTTCAGATTTTATCTTCGCTGCCGCTAAACCGTATCCTTCTAATATGAACAGACAAATACGAAATTTCTTCCGCTGACACCCGATGCCCATAGGTCTGCAGGATAAATTCCTGGATTTTTCTGCCGCAGGCATATTCTTCCGGATACATCTGCCGGATCATGGCATGGAATTCTTCCAGCCCGGCCCCTTCCTCCAGCGACTCTCCACTGTAGATCCGGTGCGCCAGGAAACGCAGATGGGTCACCATGCGACCATAGCTTGCTGAGTTCGGGTCCATTTCTATCTGAAAATATTCCTCTACCATCTGCAGTACATCGTGAATAATTTTCGTCATATCGATGGTGTCCCGCATCCGGGTGTTATACTCCGCATTTACAATATGAAGCGCAATGGACGCCGCCTCATCAACCGGAAATGAAATTCCCAGTCTGCGCTCGATCAGGTCAATGGCGAACATGCCAATGACATATTCCTCCCGGTAAAATGTCCGGATCTCACCCAGCAGCGGATTGGCAAACATCATCTTTTTCTGATAGCGCTCAATGGCAAAATTGATATGATCCGTCAATGTCAGGTAAATATTATGATTTAATTTTTTGTCCATAACGCCTTTCGCGTACTGGATCACTTCGGCAGAAATCTGCAGACGCTCCGGCGGCAGCTTCTGTACCAGATTTTTGAACTGATCCATGACGTCCGGATTCTCCAGCCGGAACACTTTCTCAATCTGATCTTTTGGAATTTCCATACCGGCACGGATCTGAAATCCGATTCCGCGTCCCATCACAACAACTTCTCTGCCATTTTCCAAAGCACTGATCACATTGTTGTTGATCACTTTCTCTACTGTCATACCCATAACCCCACATAGACCAGTACACGCTCTGCCGTTCACACATGCGCGTCCAGCAACACTCCCTCTCACATTGTCCTGATCCATTTAAAATAAAAAACCAATTCTGAACAAATATCTGCATCACAAACTATCAAATACCGTTCAAAATTGGTTTTGCCTGCTTCCCAGTAACAATCCAAAATTGTTATATTCAAATCATGTTGTCTTAACTCTACCACATTATCTACAACACGTCAACCTGTTTTTGTTTTTTCTTTGTCAATTTTATACAATTGGCAAAATCTCTGCCTGTGAACAATAACCGCACTCAACCCACGCCGAAATCCGTGATCTCATACAGCACCTCCACAGCCGGATCATCCAGGAGCCACTGGTATTCCTTCATAAACCATCGCACTAGTTCCTCATCCCGTCGGATCGGAGTAGTATTGTTATTGTAGACATTCACGGTGCCCAGCTTGAAATACCGTTTTAAGTACTCGATATCCCGGGCGATCATCTCTTTTGTCTGCCCTTTGATTCCTACCATCAGACAGGGCGAATCGAAGTATCGCGCCACTTCCTCCGGACCGGAAAAATCGGCATGCTTGTTCAATACTTTTTCCCGGAAATCGTGATCAAACGTCTCCACGCCGATCTTAAAGACGATCGGCACCGGCATCCGCTTTCGCATCTCATCCAGCTTATGCCGGTAAATCCAGTGCGCTTCAAAAAACAGCTTCTGGATGTTCTTTTCTTTTATTACCTGTGCAATCCGCTCTAACGTCTGCTCCGGCAGTTCAAAACAGCTCGCCGAATCAATGACCTCCAGCACACCGAATTCCCCGGTTACCAGATCCAGTACGCGGTGATTCAGCTCCACCATAGACGCTTCATCCCGGCTGTTGTCTGCGATATAATCGCAAAATGCACACTTTCCCCAGGCGCAGGGAAATCCCTGTAAAAGACAGATTTCTCTCTGGTTCTTATTGGTTATCTTACTGTATCGTTCGGTTGGAATTCCCATAACTTTCCTCTTTCACTCTTTCCTTTTTATTCCGTTTCCAAAGTGTACGCAGATCCTGCGGAAGCACCTGCAGAACTGCCACAGCCAACGCAAGCGCGATCACCCGGTCCAGATAATCCGTTAAAATCTGCACTGCAAAAATACTTCCGGTCATGCCAAGCGGAGTTTTGGCAAGCAATTGCACCAGAATGGAAGACCCGGAAGAAGTCACACCGCCAAACAATACGGCATTGATCACAGAACTTACCAGCGTTCCTGGAACTGTGATCAGAAAAGCTCCGGTCAGAATCTGGCGTTTTCGGACATTCCGCTCACTGAGCAGACTCTTCATAACCATTCCGGCGATGCCCGCCATCAGTCCGGTGATCATACCGACCGGTGCAAAATACAAAGAATAAATATCGGTTGTCATACCAAGAATGATGCCGCTTAAGAGATTCGGCAGCATGCCGCAGAACGGTCCCATCCAGAGACCGGTTAAAATGGTTCCGATACTGTCTAAATAAATCGGCAGGCGAAGGATCAGCGCAAGCTGACCTCCTGCCACATTGATGCACACCGCCATAGCCAGCATGCAAAGCTGTAAGGTTGTCATGTTTCTAGTTCGGTTCATGTGTGTAATCCTCTCTTTTTCTCAAATTTTTTTCCTGCTCTTCGTTGTTCGATCTATTCAATCGCAATGCGCTCATACCATATGCCGCACCTGCTCATTCACGCCCACAAGCATCTCCAGCAGATCCAGCTTCTCCACCGGTATCTTCAAAATTTTTGAGAAAAACAGCTGAAAGAATTTCAGCACATCCACCTCGGTCAACACCCGTGCATTTGCCGGTTTCCGGTAAAAATGCATGGAATCCACAACCGTCTGGCCAATCGAAATCCCGCCTGTCTCCACCGCCGTGTAGGCATCAAACCCACTGCAGATGGAACGGTCCGCAAAATACGCCACCGCCAGCGGATCATTGATCACACAGCCGATCAAATGCTCCCACTCCCAGTGGAAATCAAAATAAAATTTCGTGATCGCCTGCACAAAATTTCCCGTTTCCGCATCCAGGCGCTTCATATATTCCAACAGGTTCGGCGTCAGCACAATCTTTCTTGTGACATCCAGTCCCACCATGAAAATCTTCTTTCCAAGTTTCGCCATTGTCTCATAGACCAGTGCTGCTGCATCCGGGTCAGCCCAGTAATTGTACTCTGCCACAGGGGAACAGTTTCCGTGGCTGCGAAAACTTCCGCCCATGGAAACGATCTCATCAATCATTCCAAACGCTTCCCGGTCTGTTTCGATCATCCGCGCCAGGTTCGTCATCGGTCCAAGCGCAATCACAGAACAACCGCTGCCCTCTGCCGCACAGGTACGTACCTTCTCACATAAGAAATCTACCGCCGTCTGGCTCTGTTCATACCCTTCTACTTCTGGAAGGAAACTCTCACCGAGACCATCTTCCCCGTGCGTATCCAATGCATTTACATACTCCCGTTTGAGCGGCACCGCCTCTCCGCGAAACACCGGAATCTCCAGCCGGTCCATCTGTTTCAATACTTTTTTCGCATTGCCTGCTCCCATCTCCACCGGGGAATTGCCGCAGACAATGGTGATCCCTTCGACCTGCAATGTTTCCATAGATAATGCCAGCATGATAGCCAGGCTGTCATCAATCCCGGGATCACAGTCAATGATCACACGTCTCTTTTCTTTCTCCATTTTTTGCCCTCTTTCTTTGCAAAGACAGGGCCTGTTCCATATATTCTCTGCAAACTGCCAGAGCAGGTTTCTTTGAATGCAGGACAACAAAAAAGGTACTGTCTTTGCGTATTTTCTGAGGACCTCAGATAAACACACAAAAACAGCACCTTGTTCTTTGCAGATTGAAACGATTGCTATCATGATCCGCGATTCGTTATAATTATCCACAAAATCGTTACGGATTGCGAACGTTTTCCACAACTGTGCTTTGGTTATCCCACACGGTTCACGCATACGTGACCCCGCAACGGGATTGTTCTTTTGTCTGCCTAGTTTTTTATCCTGGGAGGTTCCCGAACCAGTCGGCAGAAAATATCTGCCATTTTGCTGCAGAAATAACTTTTAACTTTCTCCACAGCCGAGATAGTATAACACAGAAAGGGCCAGGGCGTCAAATAATCTTTTCATTTTTCCCTCGCCATGGTAAAATATAACGAGCGCAAGAGAGCCAGGAACGTGCTTGCACGGTCATGGCGAACGGCAATGCAATCGAGTGACGCAAGTCACAAGATCTTTCAGGAAAGGATGGAATCGATGTTCAGAAGAAAAAATACAGGCGGCTACGTCTTAAAACTCAGCCCGCAGGGCCCGAAAATGCGGTTTAAATCTGAAAAGGAAGCCAACGAATATCTGGCAAAGCTGAAGGAAAAAAACGCAAAATACCGCAATAACGAAAACAACTAGCACAATCTACATGCACATTACATCCACATTTGTGACATGCCTTGCATCAAAAAACTGCCACTTCCCACTAGGAAATGGCAGTTTTTGGTTATTAAATCCTCATAAGATCATCGCAAGTGCAAAGTTGAAACTGCATCAAACAATACGCTGACTAACACTTTGATATTTCCAAACGAATCAACTGACTAACGTTTGATATTAAACGCCTTCACGCCCGGAAACTGTGCTGCCACACCAAGCTCCTCCTCGATGCGAAGCAGCTGATTGTATTTTGCCACACGCTCACTTCTGCTCGGTGCGCCGGTTTTGATCTGGCAGGTATTTAAGGCAACGGCAAGATCTGCGATCGTGGTATCCTCGGTCTCACCGGAACGATGGGATGCGATCGCGGTGTAGCCTGCTTTGTGTGCCATCTTGATTGCCTCCAGAGTCTCGGATACGGTACCGATCTGGTTTAACTTGATCAGGATGGAGTTGCCGCAGCCAAGCTCAATGCCCTTTGCAAGACGCTCGGTGTTGGTTACGAATAAGTCATCACCAACCAGCTGAACCTTATCGCCGAGTTCTTTGGTCATCATCTGCCAGCCTTCCCAGTCTTCCTCATCCAGGCCATCCTCGATGGAGTAGATCGGGTACTTCTCACACAAGTTCTTCCAGTGCTCTACCAGCTCTTTGGAAGTAAACTTCTTGCCGCTCTTCGGAAGCAGATACTCGCCCTTCTTACCGCTCTTCCACTCACTGGATGCAGCATCCATGGCCAGAACAAAATCGGTACCCGGCTTATATCCTGCCTTCTCAACTGCTTCCAGAATTACCTGGATTGCTTCCTCATCACTGCCAAGGTCCGGTGCGAAGCCGCCCTCATCGCCGACGGAAGTTGCCAGTCCTCTGGATTTTAACAGGGCTGCCAGTGCATGGAACACCTCGGTACACCAGCGGAGACCTTCCTTGAAGCTCGGTGCGCCTGCCGGCATGATCATAAACTCCTGCACATCCACGGTATTGGCTGCATGCGCGCCGCCGTTTAAGATGTTCATCATCGGAAGCGGCAGACGGTTGCCGTTTGCGCCGCCGAGGAAACGGTACAGCGGCATTTCCATAGCGTTTGCTGCTGCTCTTGCGCTTGCGATAGAAACTGCCAGGATTGCATTTGCACCCAGCCTGGATTTATCTTTTGTGCCATCGGCCTGAATCATTGCCTGGTCAATCGCATAAACATTAGACGGATCCATGCCGCACAGAACATCAGAAATGACAGTATTGATGTTCTCCACTGCTTTGGAAACGCCTTTTCCGCCAAAGCGGCTCTTATCCTGATCCCGTAATTCCAGTGCCTCAAACTCACCGGTAGATGCGCCGCTCGGTGCTGCACCTCTGCCGACGGTGCCATCGGTTAAATACACCTCAGCTTCTACGGTTGGGTTTCCGCGGGAATCGATAATCTCTCTTCCAATTACTTTTTCAATTTCCAGATACATCATAGTCATGTCCTCCTGCCTGTGCCTTATTAAGTTAGTTATCGCTAACCAACCACAGTCTACCACACGGCACTTTTTCTGTAAATCATCCTTATTGATCATGTTTTCTCAGTATCTTCAAATTCGCTGTTTTTATTCAGAAACGAAGGAGTGTTTTCCTATAAAAATGATTGACAGCATTTTGATTTATGCTATGATGTTAGCTGCAACTAACTTTCTATTAAAATGTTCCAGAGGAGGAATTTATGCCACTGAATTTAGCTGAGATCAATCAGCAATATACGGTTCAAAAAATATGCGGAGATGAGGAGCAGCGCCATTATCTGGAAACGCTTGGATTTGTGGAAAATGCCGCTATCCGCATTCTGTCTGCCTTTTTCGGCTACTACATTGTCATGATCAAAGAAAGTAAGATCGGCATCAGCGCCGACTTTGCAAAGATGATCATTGTACAGGCAGAGTAATCTGTCCTTCACAGCACTGCGTTCCCGAAAAGACGCAGTTGCCCGATGCCTTATCCTTTTTTCGCGCATCGCAATGTTTTTACCAAGGAGACTTACTATGAAACGAAACAAGAGCATCCTGCATCTTTGTGAGATCATCCTGACTGTGCTCATGCTGATTCTCATTCTAAACCTTTACCTGACCAAACTTTTGGTTGATCCAGACCTCTCTTACAAAGCTATGTACCAGTCACTGTGCATGACACTGGCCTTTCTGGTTCTCTGTATTGTTCTGGCCCTGATCCAGAGAGAGCTTCTGGCCCGCCTGCTCAACAATGCCTACCGGGATGTGACCGGAATCCACAACAAAAAATCACTGGAGAAAAAGCTTCAGGAATTGAACGACCGCGCCAACACCTTTGGCGTGGGCGTTATGATGTTTGACTTAAATAACTTAAAGCACGTCAACGACACCTATGGACATGAAAAAGGCGATGAATTCATTCAGGATTTTGCCTACTGTCTGACCCGCATTCTGGATGAACACAGCTTTCTGGCACGTTACGGAGGTGACGAATTCATCATTATCCAGGAAAATACCAAGCCGGACGACTTAAAGCATATGGATCTGCAGCTCAGCACGCTGGTCCAGGAACACAATACCCGGGCAAGCCTGCCCTTAAGCTACGCAGTCGGCTACGAGGTCAGCTACCGGAACCATTATTTCATGATGGACGATCTGATCAACGCAGCCGATAAACGCATGTATCAGGACAAATTTTATAAAAAGAATTCCAGAAATCACAGTGAATCCCAGAGCCAGACCAAAAACAGCCAGGTGATCCCAACCGTATCCTCCGAATTTCTCGCCGAGAAGATCCGGCTATTCCAGTCCCAGAACGCCGGGAAACTTTTCAGTTCCGAAAATCCCTGCCAGCATCCAGTAACCAGAAAGCTTCCGATCGCACTGATTTCTACAGACATTGAAAATTTTCATTTTATCAATGACAAATATGGCTACCCGCTTGGAAATGAAATCTTAAATATCGTCTACGAGGAACTTACTGCTTCCTCGCTTTCCCTGTTCACTGCCCGCTTTTTCTCCGATGTTTTTATCAGTATTGCTGATGTAAGCAGGCAGACCGGGGATGCACTCCGGGAACAGATCCAGAGTCTTGACCAGAAGATCTGCAGCCGGATCCGCGATACCTACCACATCAGCTTCTTCCGGACCAACTCCGGCATCTACCTGATCCCGGAAGAAGAAACCAAGCCGGAAACCATGATTTCCTGTGCCAACGTGGCAAGGCGGATCGCCAAAAAACTCATCAGCCACACCTGCCTTTACTCCGACGAGATTGACCGGAAAGAAAAAATGCAGGCGGAGATCCTGCATTCCTTCCACAGCGCCCTGGAAAACCATGAATTTGAAATTTATTTCCAGCCTAAGGTCAACACGATCACCCAGACTGTGTCCAGCGCAGAAATTTTAGTCCGCTGGATACGGAACGGAAAGCTTCTCTGGTCCCCAGACATCTATATCTCTCTGTTTGAACAAAATGGGTTTGTAGTTGACCTAGATTATTACGTCTACGAGCAGACGTTCCAGTGGCTCCGCAAATACGCAAGTCTGCTTCCTGCAAAATTCCGTGTCTCCTTAAATGTGTCTCCGGTCCATTTTGAGCAGCCGCATACTTTTGTTCAGAAGATTCAGGATCTCATTGATACCTACAAGATTGATCCGTCTCTTCTTACCTTTGAGATCACAGAGTCCACCTACGTCAATAACCCACTGGCTGTCAACCAGGTGATCCGCAGTCTCCAGAACCGTAACATCCAGATTTCCATGGATGATTTCGGCTCTGGCTATTCCTCCTTAAACACATTAAAGGATCTGCTTTTTGATGAAGTAAAAATTGACCGGATGTTTCTCGGGGACACCCTGTCCGAAAATGCCCATATCGTCCTGCAGGAGATTTTCCATATGCTCAAGCGTATGAAGAAAACCATCGTCTGCGAAGGCGTGGAAACAAAAGAAATCGCAGACTTCCTGAAGCAGGAAGGCTGCGATGAGATCCAGGGCTTTTTATACTACCGCCCTATGTGTAAGGAAGATTTTGAAAAGCTGATGGGCTGCCTGGTGTAATAACAAGATTGCGCAGTAAACATCAAAGGAACGAGCTATGTTAAAGCTTCAGCGTTTTCAGGTACTCTTTCTGCCCCGGCGTGATCCGGTAACTCTCCCGTGCTTTCTGAATCGTCTTATTATGGGTCCATGGATTCAGACGATTCTGTTCCAGGTACGGGATCGCCGCATCCCACTGTTTCGCCAGCGCTGTTGCAAAAAACCATGCTGTCATCATGTTCACATAGTATTCCTCCGAACGGACAGCCGCCGGTAATTCCAGATACTCTTGGCAAAAATCATCATCCAGAAACCAGCGCATCAGCATTCCCATCCCAAACCGGCAAATATATGGATGCTCTGCTGGAATCCAGAGCTTTATTTTCTCTAAAAGCTCTGTCTTATGCTTTTGAAATACTTTCGGGGAAAGACAGTCACATACAGCCCAATTATCGATGTACGGCAAAAATGTCTCCAGCGCTTCCATGCAGGCATCATAATCCTTGATTGAAGCGATCAGAAGTGCATGGAGAACGTTTTCATCATAATAAGTATGCGGAAGCTGTTTTAAAAAATCATTGGTCTCTTCCCCGTTTACCAGTTCCTTCGCCAGCTTTTTCATAGCTGGCATCCTGATGCCGATAACCTGCTCCCTTGGCAGTCCAGGAATCAATTTACTTTGAAAATCACCGTATTTTTCATCCTGTAATGCAAACAACCGTTCCCGGATCATATCTGCCGGTTCCTCCTAAAATCCAAGATTATCATTCACAAGGATCACATGGATTCTTCCTGTATGTCTGGAATATCTTGTGATCAAAAACTGACAGCAGATGGTATCCGGTGACTTGCAGTCAAAGCATTTTCCCTTTTCTTTGCAAGGAATCTTGTAATCAAACCGCTGTGCGTTCGCAGGTGCAGCCACATTTCTGGCACGCTTCATTGCAGCATCAAGATCGGAACATACCTTATTGATCCCTACAATAAAAATAACCTTTCTCGGTCCCTGTGCAATGCAGGATACCCGGTTGGAATTTCCATCAATGTTTACCATAATTCCATCATCCGTGATCGCATTTGCGCTGCTTAAAAATACATCTGCGTCGTATGCTGCCATTAATGCCGCTCTGCGCTCCATTTTATCACGGTCCATATAATTGTAGTTTCCTTCTTCCAGTGCCTTGATCAATCCGATCTCATGCGCACTCATACAGCCGCCCATAGCAATGCTGCTTCCTTCCGGAATCAGCTGTAATGCCTGTTTCAGTGCTTCTTCCTTGTCCGCCGCATAATAACCGCTCATGTTTCGTGACTCCAGCCCTTTGATCACAGTCCGCGCCAGACATTCATTTCTTTTTACGAGATTTTCATTCATGTGATATTCCTCCGTTCTAGTCAATAATACCCAACTCCATCCAGCCATACTTCTTTTCTATCCTCTGAATCGGCTGTTTTCGTAGTTCCATTATAACGCCGCTCTTGCAAAATCTCAATTAGTTCCAGTTTCCCAGATCATAGCCTGAACATGAAACAACAAGTCCTTTGGGCACAAAAAAAGCCCGGAAACCTTTGATTTTACAAGAAATTTCCGAACATAAAATTAGAGAACCGGCAATTTAGTTTGGGTAAAAAAATAGAGCGGGTGATGGGAATCGAATCCCTAACCCACTCATAATAAACTGATTATAAGGAGGATTCCAACACTTCATCTTCTCATCGTACCGAAATCGTACCAACCACGGCAACTCATCAGCAGAAACAAGAATAACACTTTGCACACTACTTGTTAATCCCAAAATTACGAATTTTAGAATTCATTCTTATTTAATCAAATAATAAGAATGAATTCTAAATCATGTGTATATGACAACTTTGTATTCCTCGGTTATCTCGGCAAACTGGAATTTTCAAATTAGTCTTTGCAAATAACCTTTGAACCTTCACCATCAATTACAATTCCCTGACGGTTGTTAATTGGGCATAGATTCAAATCCGAAAACTCAGTCATTATTTTCTCGGTAACTTTCTTAAATGGTGCTGTAAGATAATGCGGAAGAACATAGAAATCAATCAAATCAAGCCCTGCATCATCTTCTTGTGAGTAGTCCTCTGGCTTTTCATCCATTTGCTCGATATATTGGATGCTTGGAGCGCATATAATTGCGCCTGCCGACTCGCCGATCATCAATTTTCCATTTGCCAATTCCTTTTTCAGTAGCCCATCAGTTCCCGTTTTACGGAGCTGGTCCATAAGAAAGAAAGAATTTCCGCCGGTAAAATATATCACATCTGCTTCTTCAAAAACAGACTGTATCGTTGAATAAGCCTCCGTTGAAATATCAATTTCAGTTACGATTGCTCCCAACTTTTTGAATAATTTTCGAGCCGAGCCGACATAACCGGTGTAGCCTTCACGCAGTGAAGCTGTTGGAATAAATGCGACTTTCTTATTTTCAATTTCTTCCTTTATCAGACTTCCCACACTTGAAAAGTGCGAACATAAAAATAGTTTCATCAATATTCTCCTTTATAAATTCTAATTTTATTCATTCCTTAATATATCAATTATATCATATCACTTTTGAGCAGTTATATCACAAATGGCTCGCATGGAAAACCACACCATACAACGCAGAAAATATCAAACGCCTTGAAAGTGAGTGGTCTGCCTATTATGCCAATGAACCTATATCGAAAGATATTATTTAAAAACCTTTTTCAAAAATCACATCATTGGAATTGCGAACATGGGCAGAAGCACTTATGATTAAGCATCAGCCAGACAAGAAAAAATTTAGTCGCATATTTACTATTATCAATCAATGTTATGAATATGCGTCTGATGAAGATATTGCGATTGTAGAAGCCAATGTATGGCAAAAAGCTCGCAAAAAATTAAAAAAGGAACTTTTTGTAACAACTCCAACTCCTTCCGATGAATCACAAGTTTTTACTGATGATGAACGCAGACAAATTAAGCTTATGATTTATGAAGATTTAGAACGCTACCAAAAGCAACCAACAAGTGCTGGTTTGCAAATCTTGTTTCTTTTTGAAACAGGGCTATGTATTGGAGAGTGTTGTGGGCTGAAATGGTCTGATATTAAAAATGGACGTTTGTATATTCGCAGACAGGCTAATAATGATGGGGTAAAGCAAAAAACCAAATCAGAATCAAGCAATCGAGACATCCCACTAACGGACGAAGCTCTACGTATTCTTGAACGTGTTAAAGAATATAACAAACTTCATAACTTTACTGCCGAATGGATATTCCAAAGTGCAAATCCGAAATATGATTATCGCTTAAGCTATAATGCCGCAGATAGAAAATTGCGCAAATTATGTACTCGACTTGATACCATAACAAAAAGTCCACATAAATGTCGCAAAACTGCAATCAGGACATTGTTAGATTCTCCATCTTTAAATGCACGTACCGCACAAAAATTTGCTGGTCATAGGCATTTATCTACAACATACGATTATTATTCTTTTGAAAGAAAGACTAAAAAGGAACAAGCAGAAGCTATCAATTTGGCACTTGCATTATAGTTTTGGGCAACCGTACCAATCGTACCAACGATACGATGAGCAATAAAAAGGGAAACCATTGATTTTATTGGTTTCCTTTAACAAAAAAAAGAGCGGGTGATGGGAATCGAACCCACGTATCCAGCTTGGAAGGCTGGTGTTCTACCATTGAACTACACCCGCATCTCACGACGAAAGTTATCATATCATAAAATTTTCAAAAATGCAATCACAATTTTTAACAATATTAACATATGACAAGGGCCGTGTGAGTTGCCGA
>NZ_QUIK01000020.1:20105-64656 GCF_003480105.1 Clostridium sp. AM42-4 | reverse complement strand
TGACTTTTTCTCTGTCCTATATTATTGTAACCCTTCGGGTCAGTGACCACATAGGAACTGTGCATCTGGAGAAGGTTTGGCTTCAACCAAAAGCGAGTTTTACCGGAACCCGAACCGCCGATAATCAGAACATTCTTATTTCGGGCATTGGCAGGATTCTTCGGGCGATTGCTCATCATCAGCCGCTCCGTTTTCGTCAGGATCACATTGTCCTCGAACTTTGGTGCAATAAACGGCTCAATATCTTTTGCCGTTCCCCAACGAGCAGAACCGTACTCAACATTGTGTCGGTACTTCTTTGCGTTTTTGCCTTTTAGATAGACAGCCAGCCGAAGTCCTGCGCCGCAGAGAATACCAATCAGCAAATCCAACGGGTGAAAGCTGGGAAACGGATTGTTCAGGGCTATCGGAAGGGCATGAAAAAAGCTGAGGATTTTCGCAGATGAATCTGCCCCCTCAGCCAATCTCCATGCTTCTCCTAAATTCGTAGCGAACAACCCTACCAGAAAATACGGTAAATTCAGAATCAGGAGCTTTTTCATTTTTCTCTTATCCATCACAGATCACGCTCCTGTTTCTTCTCTCGAACCTTCTTCGGAATCGCTGCGACAATTTCCTTGAACTTCTTCAGCTGCGCCAGAACGCTCGGCTTTTCATTCTTGGTTAATGCCCTTGCCTGATGTTCCTTGCAGATTGCATCCAAAGCATCTGCATCTTTAGAACGGACAAAAACAAGAAACCGGGGAGGATCAACGGACTTATCTTTTCTTACGGCAAAGTCCACGCCATACTTCTTGGCGAGCTTTTCAAAATCACGGATACTCTCTTTGTCGATCTCAACATTCGTAGCACCCTGATTCTGTCCCAAAAGCTGTTTCACGGATTGCTTTCCATGAACGGCAGGGTCTCGTGCCTTTTTCATCTTCACTTTTTCCCGGTGCTGCAAATACTTGCGGATACCGGCAATGATAGTGCGCCCCGTCAGCTTGGTTGTGCTGATCGCCAGGTTTACTGTTCTGTTTTCAACTTCTTCCTGCATGATTCATCACCTCCTGCAAGCAGTAGAGTGAACAGATTATCGTGCCATATCTCTGTGGTCGTAATACAGATTGCCCTTGGCAACTGCGGCATGGCTGATAATCTTGATATTGCCAGCTTTCTGGTTATCCAGAGCCTTCTGATAACCCACATCGCTCAAATACAGGCGATTTCTTTCGCCTTTCCAACCGACAGGCGATTCATCGGTCAGCACATCGAAAATAATCATGTGCTTGGTGGCGTCATCAAATCGTGCCAAGTCCATATAGGTATGTCCCTGGTACTCCTTGGCACCATCCTGAATCCGCTTTCGCTCCATCAGCTCTCCAATCGTCGAATTTCTTTGCATAAGAACCTCCTTACAGAACATCTCGGTCAGGGTTACTTTTGTGGGGAACCGAATCAGCTTTGACAGGTGCATCTTCTTTCTTCACCATGTCATCCGGCAGGGGAAGCGCCATAATGCTGCGCCCCATGCGTACAAAAGTCTCAGGCTGATGAAAGTGTTCCTCAAACTGCTTCATCAGTTCCGGGGACAGAGAACAAAAATCATCCTCGCCCAATCCCACAACCAGAAAATCACCGGCGATAATGTCATAAATATCGCCGTCATCATCACGCAGCGCACGGTTCAGTTCTTTGCCTACGAGTTTACCTTCGTCGTGCATCACCAGTGCAACCGGCTCATTGAACGGATAAGTTGCCTCAATATCGCCACCTACGGCTTTCTGCAAATCCTCCAGCTCACAGCCGATCTGCACAGCCTGCGGATACATGAACGGCTTTACCAGCAACACATTCATGGTATCTGCCTGTTCTTTCTGAACCTCCCGTTCCTCGGTCGTGCCGAACGCAACACCGGTAAAGTTTTCGGAGTCCAGAATGTACTCCGAATTGTAATAAGCGGCTCTAACCTGTTCCTCTGCCGCATCGTGAGATTCTGCTTGCACCGTAACCGTTTTCTCCAAGGTTTCGGTGATCTTCACATCGTATTCTTTCAAGTTTCGATACCTCCGTTTCTTTGGAAATAAGAAAAGCGACCATCCATGAACCTGTTACAGTTCATAAATAGTCGCATCCACATCGGCTAAAAGCTCGAACAAGCAAATATCGTCCAGTTCGCAAATCAGGGAACCCATGTCGAAGAAAATATCGTCCTCGCATTCCACCGTAGTAACCACGCTGCGGTGTTCGTTAAGACAAATGGCTTCTTCCTTGTCCATCGTGATCGTAGACATACAGGACACCACATAGAATGTCATATCTTCTGCTAACCACAGCTCCTTGCTCTGAATCGTGCGAACTTTTTCATCGCCGCTCATATCTTCTACATAGGACAGAAG
Organism: Clostridium sp. AM42-4; assembly: GCF_003480105.1. Lineage (NCBI taxonomy): Bacteria > Bacillati > Bacillota > Clostridia > Eubacteriales > Clostridiaceae > Clostridium > Clostridium sp. AM42-4. Next base: position 62,275 of record NZ_QUIK01000020.1, on the reverse strand, counting down.
CCGCACGGCTCTGCTGTTCAGAAGTACCTTTCCCTGATAGTCGATACCCTCACCAGCAGAGGACAATACTCGATACTCGCTAATCATCTCGGCATTTTTCTGAAACGACTTTGCCAGAAGCGCAGGAGAAATATCATCGAACTCCTCACTGTAGTTTACGAGCATATCTACCATATAATCAGGATCGCAAAGGTCGTAGAGTTCTTCCAAAGCGCCCTGAATGTTTTTGGGTGTAAACATTTTTTACCTTACCTTTCCATTGATTTTTCTCTTTTTTTCTGCCATTGCTCCAAAAGCTGAATGATTTTATCCTCCATCTGCTTGTTGGTATAGGACTTCGGGAAGTATTTTCGCAACGAATCCGTTTTGAAGGTTACTCTGTCCAGCTCTCCCTTCTTGATTTCATTCATAATCTCGCACATCGCATCCAGCGTACACTCGCCCTCCTGTGCGAGCTTTTTAATTCGCTGTGCTTGCGAAAGGGAAGGAGCTGCTTGAGCATAATCCATTGCAGAAAGAAAATCCTTCTGTTCTTCACTTGCCAGATAGGAAAGCTCCACCGCAGGATTGAATTTGATCTGACCCGTATCTACCATATCCAGCAGTTCCGGAATCAGTTCGGTCAGACGGATATAACGGTGTACCTGATTTCTGCTTTCTCCTGCCTCCTGACCGACTATATCCATTGCCTGCAACTTCATCCCAACTTGGGATGAAGTTAAATCGGTGCGTTGACCTTGATGTTTAATCGCATCCAGCTTCATCTTATAAGCAAATGCTCTTTCACTCGGCAGGATACTCTCCCTCTGCAAATTCGCATCAACCATCAAAATAATGGCTGCATCATCGTCCAGGTCACGAACAATCGCAGGCATGGTTTCCTTACCCGCAAGCTCCGATGCCCGGTGCCGCCTGTGACCAGAAACGATTTCATAACCACCGTCGGGGTCAGGACGGACAATCGCAGGAGTGAGAACTCCGAAATCTCGGACGCTCTCTGCCGTTTTCATCATTTCTTCATCATCAACCACACGGAAGGGGTGTCCCTCAAAGGGGTGTAGCTCAGAAAGCGGAATTTCCTGCACACGCTCCTGCTGGGCTTCAGCTCTGGATTGATCGGTGGAGAAAATATCATCGTACCCCTTCAAGCTGATGTTTGCGCCTTTTTTCTGCATTGTTTAACACCTCCTTCGTCAGAATTTTATAGGCTTCGGCAACTTTGCCTTTGGGATCATGCTTGAAGATACTGGTTCCCTCTGCGCTGATTTCCTCTGCACGGACAGAGCGGGGAATGTCGGTCTTGTAAACCTTCAGCTTTCCGCCGTAGCTCTCCCGAATCAGATTGCTGATGTCTTTGGAGTAGTTGGTGCGGCTGTCCACCATCGTCAGAAGAATCCCTTCAATCCTCAGTTTCGGGTTGATTTGCCTCTTGACCTTGTTGATGGTTCCAAGCAGCTGTTCCAGACCCTTTGCAGGAAGGTATGCTGCCTGAACCGGTATCAGCACATTGTCGGCAGCTGCCAACGCATTGACGGTCAGCATACCCAAAGACGGCATACAGTCAAGAAGAATGTAATCATAATTCTGTTTGACTGTATCCAGGTATTGCCGGAGAATGGTTTCCCGGCTCATGGCATTGACCAGTGCTACCTCCATACCTGAGAGTTCGATGTTGGACGGCACCAAATCAACGCCCTCCGGATGATGAAGAATCCCTTCATCGGGAGTAATAGGGTTTTCCATCATAATCTTTCCCATCAGATCGGAAAGTGTCGGAGACAGATCATCCGGGCAGGGATTGCCCAAACTGACCGTCAGGGAAGCCTGGGGATCGGTGTCTACCAGAAGCACCTTTTTTCCTTCAAGAGCCAAGCCAACGCCCAGATTCTCGGTGGTGGTGGTCTTTCCAGTGCCTCCTTTCTGATTGACCACCGCAATGATGGTTGCTTTTTTCGACATTTATCGTCACTCTCCTTCCTCTCGCTTCATTTTCAATTTCTTAAATCCTCCTTCCAAATATCCGTGTGACATATCGTGCCGAACAAGAGCATCGTAGTAGGTGTCTATTGTCGTCGGCGCATTGTATATCGTAGTCAGCATATACTGACGGATATTTCTAATCTTTGTGGTGTTCTCCTTGAAGCAGTCCATAACATATCGAATGTGTTCGGCATTCAGTTTCATAAACCGACTGCGGACAATTTCTGCCGGACGCTCCTCTGCACCAATGCGAATCAACGGTCGCTTCGTGCAAACTGTTTCAACGATCAACTCCAGAATGTTATCCAGCATTTCGGAATCGTAAGGGTAATCCTTCTTCAACAAATCCATACTAAGCTGATCCGAGAAATAATCAAAGTATTCTTGATACCGGTCATTCTCGTCCATCATTCCACCATTTCCGGAAGGAAAGATAGAATCAGTATCACTAAATTCAGTATTTTTAATATCAGTATTATTACATTGTGATTTCGGAAGTTCTTGAGTTGTGATTTCCATTGTTCCAGAATTGTGATTTTCACAATTCAAGAGTTGTGAATCCACAGCAGAGATAAAGTTCTTCACATAGATCAGGTTGGGCTTTCCCAAACCCTGGCGCTTACGTTCAATCAATCCTGCTTTCTTCTCAAGTTCACTGAGCAGCTTGATAGCCTTTTGTTCAGCACAGTTCAGAGCCATCTTCGCTTCGTCGATTGTAAAAATGATATACACTCTACCGTTTTTATCTATCCAACCATTCTTGGCAGACAGGCTCATGCGGTCAAGCAAAATGCCATACAGCATCTTGGCATCGGCAGAAATATTCCAGAACCTCTCGTTCGTGAACAACACCTTCGGAACTCGATAGAATGTGAATAGATCGGATTGCTGACCGTAAAAATAATCAAAACTCACACGGCTTCACCACCTTCTTTCTGCGGAAAACTTTCTGTTGTCAGCGGAATGCTGCGGAAAGTCGTATCCGTCTTTTCGTAAGGACATCGGGCAAAATAGTAGAAGCGGTATTCCTGTTCATACACATCCATATCAACGAAGCCCCACTTCACGCATAACCTTCTTCGTACACCAACCAATGCACGGGTGATCTCGCCCATAGGGACAGCCATCACATTCCGACTTGGGTTTCGGCGGCAAAGAGATTAAGTAGTAGCAATTATTTCTACCCAGACGGCAGCCCTTTCTGCCATTCGTCCAGAAGTAGCAGTAATGACAGTCGCTCGGCTTGTCTGCGGTATAAACAGGCTTGCTCAAATAAAACACCTCCAATCTCTTGTATTTGCCCATGGGTTTGGGCATAAAAAAAGAGCGCCTATCCATCCCCAATGCGGGGCAAATAGACGCTCTATGTACATAACGATATTTAATTTTATCTGCTATAACTGCATGGTATTCAAAACATCCGCCTTTTTTGATTAGCTGGATTTTTGGCACGATTTTGGGGCTGATTAGCAGGAAGGGCATTTTCATTAGCAAGAACAGCCCGTTTTCTGCTAAAAATTAGCTGGCGATTTTGTCTTATAACAACCGTTCGATTCTGGAGGGGTTGTCAAAAATCAAATTTTGGAGTAGAATTTTATCTCATACAGTGAAAGAGCTTTTTCGTAGCTTTTTATATAAGAAAAGCCGAAAACCCTTGAAAACAAAGGCTTTCGGCGTTGTTCACTGGCGTCCATAAGAGGATTTGAACCTCCGACCCCACGCTTAGGAGGCGTGTGCTCTATCCAGCTGAGCTATATGGACGTGTCTGATATATGATTATAGCCCGATCAAAGTCGAACTGCAATCCCTTATTTAGTTTTTTTTGAGGTGGCCGTTGTAACGCAACCTTAGGAGGCGCTCGTTATATCCATTTAACTATGAGAACATCGTACGTAAAACGCACTTCTATAGAATAACAAAAATCCCGCAAAATAGCAAGCCCCGGCAATCATTCCTCTGCCAATTTATATTGGCTGCTGTTCACGCATGCGCTCCCAGCAATGCCAATTTCCTGCCCGTCTCTGCAACTTTATAATTCCGCTTTCGATCCTTCGGCAAACTTTGCAGTCCCCTGCATCCAGATCTGCCCTTTAAACCGGCGACCAACTTTCGGCTCCCCCATCAGATCCTTCTGGGCGATACCTACATGGAACAGCATATCGCTGCAGCTGATGGTCAGATCGTAAACCATCTCGCCGGTGACGCGGTTTTCCTTCGTATCGATCTTTGTAATCTCCCCGATGATGGAATACTGGTCACACTCGATGCCGCTTGGCATGAAAGTAGAATCCACGATAGAATACAGATCTTCCTTCATGGCACGTCTGGAAACCTGGGAATACAGATCAATATCCTCGATTGTCAGCGTTTCCATGGCATCTTCATCGCCTTTCTTCGCTGCCTCTAACAGGTTATTGCGGTCTCTGGCCGCTACCTTTGCCATCTCGATCTGCTTTCTGGTTTTATGGAGCGGAAGAAGCACCTTGCCTTCTGCTGCCAGACCAGTCAGATTCACCGATTCTACCGTCCGCGACATCCGCTTGATCTTTCGTTCCCGATATTCATAACCGTTTTCCAGATAAAAGATCAGGGAAATGCCCACCCGGTATTCATCCAGAAGTCCGGCATACGTCTCTTTTTCAGTGTGGCGCTGAATGGAGCAGTCTGTTTCAGATGATACATCTGCTGAATTCAGATAAGGATAATAGTACTCACACTGAAATGCCCCTTCTTCGTTCATTTCCCCCATCATGACGATGCCCATGCCGGGTGCCACCTCTGCCCGCAGTTCACACAGATTCGTCTCCTCATCAAGCTGGATGCGGCGCCATTTGGCGGACGGCACTAACGATGCCAGCAGCCGTTCGATATCCCGCTTTCTTCTATATGTGCTAAAGCCGATACTTCGCAAAAATTTATGCATAGTTTCATGCCCTCCAAATCCTCAAAAATCCGAAGCTATTCCTAGCCGTCACAGTTTCGGACTAAAATCATGTTACTGCCCACACAATGTGCAAACAGCAATGAAAAATTATTTACGCCTCATTATACATGATACGTAACAGCATTTCAATCGGAAAGTTGACAGGCGGCACTTCCGGTAATATCATGAAAGAAGCTTACACCATAAACTTATCATACGAGCGAGAGGAGCAAAATTTATGAAACAGACTACCCCCACTATCGGCATTCTCGGAGCCGGTGCCGTTGGTTCCTATCTGGTTATGGGACTTTCTGAAAAATATAAGGAAAACCTCTGGGTCATTGCCAGCGGTGAACGCAAAAAACGTCTGGAAGAAAACGGACTTCACATCAATGACCAGCACTATCTTCTCAATGTAAAGACACCGGACGAGGCACACGGTGTTGATTTTCTCTTTGTCTGTCTGAAATATACCCAGCTTCGTTCTTCCCTTCCGGATATCGAAGCCATCGTAGATGAACACACCACGGTCATCAGCCTGTTAAATGGCATCGACAGTGAAGAAATCATCGGACAGCGTATTGGTATGGAGCACATGATCTATTCGCTGATCCGTATTGCTTCCCAGCGGATCGGTAACTCTGTTCATTTCCCGGTCCCGAAGGGCTACAACGGAATCTATGTTGGTCTGCCGGGCCAGCCTGCCAGCCTGGATCCTCGTCTTTCTGCCATTGCAGATATCTTCGCAGATACCCCTGTCATCCTGCACTTAAGCGATGACATCCTGCTCGATATCTGGGACAAGTTCGGCTTAAACATTGCCCGCAATCTTCCGCAGGCGATCCTGGGGGTCGGCATGCAGGCTTATGAAGACAGCACCTATGTCAATGCCATTATGCGACAGATGCGCCATGAGGTTGTCCTGGTCGCAAACGCGAAGGGAATCCCACTTAAAGAAGAATTTAAAGCCGGAAAATGCAAACCTTCCCAGCGTTATTCCACCCTGCAGGATCTGGATGCACACCGTCCTACCGAGATTGATATGTTCTCCGGCGCCCTGGTCCGCATGGGAAAAGAGCTTGGGATCGAATGCCCGTACAATGAAATGACCTACAACCTCATCAAGGCACTGGAAGAAAAAAATGAAGGGAAATTCGATTATCCGGAGGAAAACTGATTACTGTTATGGGACACGTCATTGACGTGTCCCATTTGCTGCTCTATTCTCCCCTGTCTCAGCCTGCTTTTCATTCTCTTTTTATTCCAATTAGTAAGCTTCTTTCTCGCCGAAACCTCTGCAATCTGCGCTTTCATAAGCTGTTCGATTCCAAAGAATTCATCGATCGCATCCGTGTATGATATGCGTTCCATGCACTTTGCGGCCACGATTCCTCCAACCTTTACGGCCGTTCCGATTCCACCAAATACGGTTGCTGCTACTCCTACACACAAAAGTGTGCTTCCACCGGCGGCTACTGCACAGAGACCACTTACGATCCGGCATCCGGATGTGACTGCCTTACAGTCCGCGATCCGCGACTGGATCTTGATCAGGTTTTCCCTGGCTTTTTTATCTTTTAGTCTTTGTGCTTCTTTTTTCTCTTCTTCTGTCAGTTCCGCCTCTCCATCCGGACCTTTTTTCTCTTTCTGCTTTTCCTGCGCTTCCTGTTCCTTCTGTAAATGAAGCTGCTCAGCATTTTTATCCAGCTCCTGAAAGCGCCGTTGTGCCTTCATGCCTCTCCGCTTTTGAATCCCGGCATGCACAAAATTATAGGTTTCAACACCTGCGGTAACTCCTCCTACCGCAATTCCGGCGATTGCTAAGCCTGTCGTAGCGCTTTCTCCCAAAACCTTATCGATAACCACACCGACATAGGTCTTGGCATCTCTCAGGCCATTATCAACAATTCCCAGTGTTTTTCCGGCAACCGTCATCTTGTCAGCTGCAGCTCTGCTCCCAGATTTTTCACCGCATTCCGCATCTCCCGTTCCAGCTTAAGCTTGCGTCTGGATAGCTTGCGGTTGCCTTTATGCGCCGTATATTCATCACTCAGGTTCTGCAGCTCTGTGATATGCAGTAAAATATTGTCAAGGGCCTCTTTTTGCTTAACCTGTCCGGGATTCCCATCTTCCATAAAAACCCGGCCATCCGCAATGTTATCCTTCACTGCATTTAGGTTTTCCAGCGGTATTGCTCCGTTTAAGCGGCGATTCTGTACTTCATAAAAATTCCGCGGAATTCTTCCATGCTCATGCGTCCGTCTGTCACTTTGAGGAGCGCATCGGTAAACTGCTCGGATATCGCAAACATCGCGTTTGCCGCGATCAGCTCCGCTGCCACCGAATCGTCAATATCTAACGGCATCGCAATAGAATTGCGGTAGATCAGGGTGGTTCCGTCCTTAGTTACTGCAAAAGCTCCGGTTTCCGTAAAGCAGTTCAAAATGCTGATTGCCTCATACAGTCTCGGAACCTTATTGTTCACGTATTGCACAAACAGTAATGACACAATTTTCCACAAACCCAAAAACTCCCGCAGGAGCTGTGGAATTTAGGTCCACAGTTCTGCGGGAGTTTTGGTTTTGTATCCGTTTTCTATTTCAGCCCAAGTCGTATCTTATACAATACCCTGTGCCAGCATAGCATCTACAACCTTCTCGAAGCCTGCGATGTTTGCGCCTGCAACATAGTTGCCCTCTACACCGTAGCGTTTTGCAGCATCGTCTGCCTTTGCGAAGATGTTTACCATGATGTCATGCAGCTTTGCATCTACTTCCTCGAAGGTCCAAGAAAGTCTTAAGCTGTTCTGGCTCTGCTCCAGACCGGAGGTTGCAACGCCACCTGCGTTTGCAGCCTTACCAGGCATGAAGAGGATCTTCTTCTCTACGAAGAGGTCGGTAGCTTCTCTGGTGGACGGCATGTTAGCACCCTCAGCTACTGCGAAGCAGCCGTTTGCGATCAGTGCTTTTGCATCGTCTAAGTTCAGCTCGTTCTGGGTTGCGCACGGAAGAGCAATGTCACACGGAATGGTCCAGATGCCCTTGCCCTCGGTGTATTTTGCAGTCGGAACAGCATCAACGTACTCTTTGATTCTGCCGCGGCGAACTTCCTTGATTTCCTTTACAACGTCCAGCTTGATGCCGTCCGGATCGTATACATAGCCGTTGGAGTCGCTCATTGCAACAACCTTAGCGCCGTACTGCTGCGCTTTCTCGGTAGCGTAGATTGCTACGTTTCCGGAACCGGATACCAGAACGGTCTTTCCAGCCAGCTCTTTGCCATTGTGGCTTAACATCTCGTTTAAGATGTAGATCAGGCCATAGCCGGTTGCCTGTGTTCTTGCCAGGGAACCACCGAAGGTCAGACCCTTACCGGTCAGAACGCCCTCGTACAGACCAGTGATTCTCTTATACTGTCCGAACAGATAGCCTACCTCTCTTGCGCCTACGCCGATATCACCAGCCGGAACGTCGGTATCTTTACCGATGTGACGGTACAGCTCGGTCATAAAGCTCTGGCAGAATGCCATAACCTCACGGTCAGATTTGCCCTTCGGATCGAAGTTGGAACCACCTTTACCACCACCCATAGGCAGTCCGGTTAAGGAGTTTTTCAGGGTCTGCTCGAAACCTAAGAATTTTAAGATGCTCTGGTTTACGGACGGATGGAGACGAAGACCTCCCTTGTACGGTCCGATCGCGCTGTTGAACTGTACGCGGTAGCCCTTGTTTACCTGTACGTTGCCCTTATCATCTACCCACGGAACCTTGAAGGAGACGATTCTCTCCGGCTCTACAAAACGCTCCAGGATACCTGCTTTGCGGTATTTCTCCTCGTTTGCGTCAATAACCAGTTTTAAGGAATCCAGAACCTCTTTGACTGCCTGATGGAACTCCGGCTCGCCCGGGTTCTGTGCTACTACTCTCTCATAGACCTCATCTACATAAGACATAACTATTCTCCTCCTTGAGCTATTATCTTTTTCTTAAAAAAGACAATGAGGCACCGCCAATATCGGCGGAGCCCCATTGCTCTCAACGTATCGTAGAAATTATAGCAAGTTAATTTGCTAAAGTCAATCCTTTGATTTCGAAACTTACATTGCAAAAAATCATAGCTGATATGCCTTATATTTATATTTTCGTAAAGAAGCCATAACAAAAATCTCCTGAATCTGCATGTTTCAGGGCTTGAAAAAATTAAGCTTACGCATGAATACCATAAAAATCCTGAAATGTTATGACTGCGCGGCGATTTTTTCTGCCAGCTCCTGTAAATACATCCAGCGGTCCATCTTTTCTTCCAGCAGTGCTTCCTTTTCAGCCTTCTCAGCCATCAGCTGGTTCAGCTTGCCATAATTAGTCGCGGATTCCGCGATCTGGCCGTCCAATGCCTCGATCTCTGCTTCCAGACCGGCGATCTCATCTTCGATGGTATCCCACTCGCGCTGCTCTTTATAGGAGAACTTCAGCTTTTTCTGGTGTGCGCGGCCATCCTGGGAGGATTTTTTGCCTGCACCAGCTGCATTGAGGCCATCCGCATCCACTGCATTCTGGTCCAGACTTCCTGCTGCGCCATTTCCACCAGCTGCTCCAACACTTCCCGCAGCGCCACGGCCATAACTATCTCCTGCTGCACCATTCTTCCCGCGTCCAGCACTTCCACCCAGAAGATCCGGGTGTTTTAGCAGATATGCCGCCTGATAATCGGTGAAGCCGCCCTCATACTGCACAACCTTTCCGTCTCCCTCAAACGCGAAGATCCGGCGCACCATACGGTCCAGGAAATACCGGTCATGCGATACCGTGATCACGATGCCCTGGAAGCTGTCCAGATAATCCTCCAGAATGGTCAGCGTGCGGATGTCGAGGTCGTTGGTCGGCTCATCCAGGAGCAGGACATTTGGCGCATCCATCAGGATCCGTAAGAGATACAGTCTGCGCTTTTCACCGCCGGAAAGGCGGCTGATCGTGGTATACTGCACGCTTCCCGGAAACAGAAAGCGCTCCAGCATCTGGGATGCGCTGATGCTTCCGTCCTTCGTCTGCACGTACTCTGCCACATTGCGGATGTAATCGATGACCTTTAAGCTTTCATCCATTGCCTCGTTTTCCTGGGAAAAATAACCGATCTTTACGGTCTGGCCGATCTCAATGCTTCCGGAATCCGGCTGCACCCATCCGGCGATCATCTTCATGAGCGTGGACTTTCCGCTTCCGTTCGGTCCGATGATCCCCACACGGTCATTCTTTAAGAAAATGTAGGTGAAATCTTTTAGCAGCACCTTATTGCCGTAAGACTTGCACAGATCCTTCACCTCGACCGTTGTACGTCCCAGACGGCTGGAAATAGATTCCATCTCCACCTCTTTGTCAAACTCCGGCGCATCCATGTCACGAAGGGCTTCATAGCGCTGGATGTGGGCCTTCTGCTTGGTGGAACGTGCACGGGCACCGCGCTGCATCCAGGCAAGCTCGGTTTTTAAAATGGACTGACGCTTGCGCTCCGATGCCACTGCAATGTCGATGCGCTCTGCTTTCAGCTTTACAAATCCCTCATAGTTGGTCTGATAGCTGTAAAGCTTTCCTTTATCCAGCTCCACGATCCGGTTCGTTACGCTGTCCAGAAAATACCGGTCATGCGTGATCATAAGAAGCGCACCGCGGAATTTCTTTAAGTAGTCCTCAAGCCAGTCTGCCATCTCACTATCCAGATGGTTCGTCGGCTCGTCCAGGATCAGAAGATCGGCTGTGGAGAGCAGCACACTGGTCAGCGCCACACGCTTTCTCTGACCACCGGACAAATGCTCCACCTTCTCGTCAAAGTCATAGATGCCAAGCCGCGTCAGAATATTCTTCGCGCTGGCCTCGATCTCCTCGCGCGAGGAAAAATGTGGCTCTGACGCATTGTCCCGCACGATCGCATCCAGAACCGTATCCCCTGCGGTGAAGACCGGGATCTGCGGAAGGTAGCGGATATATAAGTTGCGCCGACGCACCACAGAGCCGTCATCCGGCTCCTCCAGACCTGCCACGATCTTTAACAGCGTGGATTTTCCGGTTCCGTTGATGCCGATCAGGCCAACCTTCTCGCCTTCGTTGATGCTGAATGCGGTATCATCAAACAGCAGGCGCTCGGTATAAGATTTTGTCAAATGTTCAATTGTAATTAAGCTCATAATTCACTCCACATGTGCAAAAAGGACAGCCCCGTCGATCCCCGCGGGGTTCGGTCATGGGACTGCCCTCTCTATTTTCAGGTTTGTCTTTGCCGTTCACGCAAAAAGCCGCGGCAAATTGCCAGGAAGTTAATCCTCGTCTTCCTTCTCATCCACAGCAAATACGAAACGCTTTCTTGCCATCTCGTCGCTCTCAAGGTACTCGTCGTAGGTGGTGATCTTATCGATCAGCTTACCGTTTACGATCTCCATAATACGGTTTGCGGTGGTCTGCACGATCTGGTGGTCACGGGAGGAGAAGATCAGCACGCCCGGGAACTTGATCAGTCCGTTGTTCAGTGCAGTGATGGACTCCATATCCAGATGGTCAGTCGGCTCGTCTAACATCAGCACGTTTGCTCCAGAGATCATCAGCTTGGAAAGCATGCAGCGGACTTTCTCACCACCGGATAAAACGCGAACTTTCTTCACGCCATCCTCGCCGGCAAACAGCATACGGCCAAGGAAACCACGTACATAGGTTACATCCTTCTCCGGAGAGTACTGGGTCAGCCAGTCTACGATAGTATCGTCGCTGTCGAACTCTGCAGTATTGTCCTTCGGGAAATAAGACTGGGTTGTGGTAAGCCCCCACTTGTAGGAACCCTCGTCCGGCTCCATCTCGCCTGCCAGGATCTGGAACAGAACGGTCTTTGCACGCTCATTCGGTCCAACCAGTGCAACCTTGTTGTCGCGGGTCAGGGTGAAGCTGATGCCATCTAAGATCTTCTCGCCGTCGATGGTCTTGGATAAGTTCTCAACAGTCAGGACCTCATTTCCGATCTCGCGGAACGGGCGGAAGTCGATGTACGGATACTTACGGCTGGACGGACGGATGTCGTCTAACTCGATCTTCTCTAAGGCACGCTTTCTGGAAGTTGCCTGCTTGGACTTGGAAGCGTTTGCGGAGAATCGCTGGATGAACTCCTGCAGCTCTTTGATCTTCTCCTCTTTCTTACGGTTTGCTTCCTTCATCTGTTTTACCATCAACTGGCTGGACTCGTACCAGAAGTCATAGTTACCAGCGTAAAGCTGGATCTTACCGTAGTCGATATCTGCGATGTTGGTGCAGACCTTATTTAAGAAGTAACGGTCATGGGATACCACGATGACGGTGTTCTCGAAGTTAATTAAGAACTCCTCCAGCCATGCGATCGCATCCAGATCCAGATGGTTGGTCGGCTCGTCGAGAAGCAGGATGTCCGGGTTTCCGAACAGTGCCTGTGCCAGCAGGACCTTGACCTTTAATGCACCGGTTAAGTCTTTCATCAGGCTGTAATGATACTCGGTATCAACGCCCAGACCATTTAACAGGTTCGCTGCGTCAGACTCAGCCTCCCAGCCGTTCATCTCTGCGAACTCACCCTCTAACTCTGCTGCCTTGATTCCGTCCTCATCGGAGAAATCCGGCTTCATGTAGATGGCATCTTTCTCTTTCATAACATCGTACAGGCGCTTGTTTCCCATGATAACGGTATCCAGTACGGTGTACTCGTCGTATTTAAAGTGGTCCTGCTGCAGGAAAGAAAGACGCTGACCCTGGGTGATGACAACATCACCATTGGTCGGCTCTAACTGTCCGGATAAGATTTTTAAGAAGGTAGACTTTCCGGCACCGTTCGCACCGATCAGTCCGTAGCAGTTTCCTTCGGTAAATTTGATATTTACATCTTCAAATAATGCTTTCTTGCCCACGCGCAGGGTAACACCATTTGCACTAATCATTCTTTTCTAACACCTTTCATAAAAAAGAGGGGCATAATCATGTCCCTCGTCTTTTGCATCATCTCTATTTTACAGGAATTTCCGTATTTTGCAAGCGCTATTTCACTGGATTTTGCGGGATTTTTCAGGTTTTTCCCATTACTGTTCACGCATGCGTGCCCAGCAACGGAATTTTGCCGATGCTTCGCATTCCAAATCGGCAAAATCTGCTGCCACAACTGTATTGTACGGAATTTTCAGTTCAGAAAATTCCTACCCGTATACAGTAACATTTTTCCGCGGTTTTCCCAGCTGCGGAACTGCTTTTCCACAAAATCATCTGTTCCAGGGTGTGTTTTGAGGATATCCCGCTTCTCTATTTCCACTCCACAGAAGCCGCCAGCAACGCCCGCAGACAAAACTCTTCCCGCTTCACCAGCTCATCCTCCAGCAACCCGCGGTTTTCATCGGAATGCTCTACCTCTCTCGAGAAGCAATGCACCAAATCCACGATCTGCGCCTCCGGCAATGCATACCCCGGCACCTTGCCCCGGATTTTGTTCTGAACCACTGCCACAGTATCTCTCTCAGTATCTCCAGCTGCCAAAGCATCTTCCTGGCTCCCCGAGGCTCCCTGCAGCGTTCCCTGTGTTTTCTCCTGCAGCCACTCTGCCATGAGCATTTCCTCCACCAGAACCGTTGCTGCCACAGCCAGTTTCATTTTTCCATATGGATTATCGTTATAAACTGCCCCGCAGAAGTAGCCGAACACAAAGTATACCATGATCTGCTCCCTAAGAAGCTCCATGCGTGTACCATTTGCATCCAGAAACGCCCGACGGTTCGCCTCATACGTTTCCCATCCGGCTCCGTAAAGAATCTCATCCATACCATCTCTGCGCTCCGGCCATGCAGCATCCAGCGGCTCCATCTTCTCAAACACCGCAAAAAGTTCACTTGCAGTTTCAAAGCGGCTGTACTGCCCAAGTCCGGCTGATGCCAGGCGGCGGCAGAAACGATCCACCACAGCCCCTGCACCACTTGGTGCCGTCTCTCCAATGTCTGCTGCATCTTTTTCAGCGTTCCCAGCTTTCTCCGTGTTCTTCACTTCCTGCGCATGTTCTTCCGCCTGCACTGCACGGCACATGCTTCCCACGCGGTACCGCTCCAGCAGTCCGTCCACCTCATAAAGCTTCTCATCCCGCACTCTGCGCTGCAAATCATGAGCCAGTGCCAGGCACATCGCCATGCGCAGCTCACTAGATAAATTCCGGTTTTCCAGAATCTCAAAGATCACATCACGCACTTCACCGAGCTTGGTATACAGGAAAAAGTCAAAATCCTCATCCTCACAGCTTTCCTCTTTGTCATTCTCGCTGGAAAGGAAGCGCACCGGCTCCTTCGTTCCCAGAATGATCCGCGCCGCCTCAATGCACGACAAGCACAGTGACACCTCTCGCACACCGTCAAACACCTCGATATGACGGGGGTAAGTCTTACAGGTCCAGCACAAACTGTCCGGTCCCATTCCCATATAAAGGTCGCAAAGATTCTCCTCATTCAGGAACGCACACCGGTGATCCCGCTGCTTAAAGCACTTCTGCTTCCAGTCCACCGACTCCTGCAGGCGTGTCTTCATCCCGCCCTCAGCCTGACGGTACTTCTTCAACGATTTCGGATCGATCGTAATCGCCCAGCCTGCACAGCAGGTATCCTCACATGCCGACGCGATGCATCGAAACTTTTTATAGTAATGTGGATATGTATACAGCATACTCATTATCTCCTGACAAATTTTATCACTACTAATTATTATACCAACATCACACCGTAAATATCAATAGGTCCGAAAGCCCCCGCTACATACGAAAAACCTGCAACCACTACTGAAATGGCAGAGATAGGCTAACTATCTGCCATTTCAGTAATGGCTGCAGGGATTTACTGTGCGATATTGTTACTTAAGCATCGCCCCATAGCGCCCCAAAAAGTTCTTGGTGCGCTCATTCTCGGATGCGAATACCTGCGCCGGAGTTCCCTCCTCGACGATAACTCCGTCTGCCACGAAGATCACGCGGTCGGAGATATCTCTCGCGAAGGCCATCTCATGGGTTACGATCACCATGGCAATGTGCAGGTCTGCCAGCGACTTAATAACCTTTAACACCTCTCCAGTCAGCTCCGGATCCAGTGCGGAGGTCGGCTCGTCGAAGAACAGGATCTTCGGATTCAATGCCAGGGCACGGGCGATCGCCACACGCTGGCACTGTCCGCCGGATAACTGGCACGGATACGCGTCCGCCTTGTCGGCCAGTCCCATTTTCTCCAGAAGCTCCATAGCTCCTTTGCGTACCTCTTCTTTCTCCCGCTTCTGAACGGCTATTGGCGCATCCATCACATTGCGGAGTACCGAATAATGCGGAAACAGGTTAAAATTCTGGAATACCAGTCCGTAATTCTGCTGGATCTTCTTCAATTCCTGTTTCGATGCATAAACTGCATTTCCCGCTGCATCGTTCCAGGCTGCCTTTTCCCCTAAGTAGATCAGCTCACCACTGTCCATGGTCTCTAACATGGTCGCACAGCGCAGCAGCGTGGATTTACCCGAACCAGACGGCCCGATGATGGATACGATCTCGCCCTCTCCTACATGCAGAGAAATATCCTGAATGACCCCAAGGTCTCCAAATGATTTTTTTACATGATTCATTTCCAGTAAGTTCATGATATCCTCCAAATTTATTGATAGTAGGAAAGTTTCTTCTCAATCCATTCCATGGCTACTGCCACGATCAGGTTAAAGACATAATAGAATACACCGGCTGCCACAAACGGGATCATGCTGGTCTGGGAAGATGCCAGTGCTTTCGCAATAGCAAACATCTCCAGAACGCTGATGGTAAATGCCAGAGATGTATCCTTGACCAGGGTAATGACCTCGTTGGTCACGGACGGTAAGATCCGTTTGATCACCTGCGGCAGGATGATACGGAAAAAAGTCTGGCTGCGGCTGTAGCCTAAAAGCTTTGCAGCCTCGTACTGGCCTGCCGGCATAGACTGGATGCCGCTGCGGTAGATCTCCGCGAAATATGCTGCATAGTTGATGACAAATCCGATCATCGCTGCAATTAAACGGTAATTGTTACTCTTGATCTTAATGCCGAACAGATAATAAGGTCCAAAATAAACGACCATCAGCTGCAGCATCAGCGGGGTGCCGCGCATGATAGAGATGTAGGTCTTTACGATTCCCTGAAGGATCTTATTCTTCGACATTCTTCCGAATGCGATCAGAAGACCAAGGGGCAGGGAAAAAAGCAGCGTCACGACGAAAATTTCCGTGCTGACCAGCATTCCTCCTGCTAACTGTGATACCATTGTGTTAACCTGCATAACTTCTACTCCTTCGTCTTCTGATTCATTCGGGACGGCTTCGTTCTTCTGCCGTCACATATCATTCTTTTTTATTTTCCGATGGTGGTTACGTCACGGCCAAACCATTTCTCAGAAATCTCTGCCATGGTGCCGTCTGCTGCCATCTCGTCCAGTGCGCCCTGAACTTTATCTCTTAACTCTTCGTTACCCTTCTTAAAGCCAATGCCATACTCCTCGGAAGAAAGGGTCTCATCCAGGATGGTGTACTTGTCAGACTCACCTCTCTGCTCGATCTGGTAACCAGCTACGATCACGTCCATAGCGATGGCATCAACAGCGCCCATCTCCAGATCCATGAATGCAGTGTTGTAATCCGGGGTTGTCTGAAGAGTACCAAAGGTAGCACTTAACTCTGCGTTGTCCTTTAATGCAGCCTCAGCGGAAGAATCGGTCTGAACCTCAACAACCTTGCCTGCCAGATCAGCCAGAGTGCTGATGCCGGAATCTGCTGCTACAACGAATACCTGACTATTGTCCATATATGGGGTACTCCAGGTGTAATCATCTTCACGTCCATTCATGGTGAAGCCGTTCCAGATGCAGTCGATGGTGCCGGAGCTTAACTCCATATCCTTTGCGTCCCATGCGATCGGCTGCGGAACAAACTCAAGGCCCAGTCTGTCTGCCACTTCCTGTGCCAGTTCCAGATCAAATCCAGTATATTGGCCGTCATCTCCTACAAAACCCATCGGCGGGAAATCCTGATCGAAGCCAACGGTAAAGGTGCCGCCCTCTGTACCAGCCTCGTCTGCTGCCTCTGCAGTAGTCTCTTCTGCCTTGGTCTCCTCAGCGGAAGTTGCTGCCTCGGTTGCTGCTGCAGTGGTCTCTGCCGGTTTGCTGCCTCCGCATGCGGTCATGGATACTGCCATCATACCTGCCATTGCTGCGCTTAACATTCTCTTTCTCATAATATTTCCTCCTCATTTTGCGGGTTTTGCTGCTGCCTGCTGCCAGACAGTAACAGGGATTTTCCGCTGCGGTTCACTCCACTTTCCGAAGCGGATATTGTACACGTACCGCGAACACGTTATCATGGTAGCATACTAAAGTGTTTCTGTCTACCCTTTTTTCACAAAAAGAAGATTCTCTGTTGCTGCACAAAGGCAGGAATTTTTCGAATCGTTTTGAACGGGCTTACATTTTTCCCGTCTCCTGCGCAAACCGGGCCAACTCTTCGTTTTTCCGGTTGATCGTTCCGAACGCCTTTGCACAGCAGATCACGCTCCTGCAGTCCTTCAGTACCCCAAACGCCGCCTCATAAGTTTCCTGCTGAATTGCTTCGTATGGCCGCTCCGAAATCACCTGAACCGCCAGAGCCTTCGCCACCGGATAATCCAGGTCATTTTCATGCAGAATTCCTGCTGCAAATGGAATCCCCTGTCTTTGCAGCCTCCGGTAGACCGGAATTCCGCTCCCGTTTCCACCGATCACAAATACTTCCGGCTTGCCCTTCACCGGAGGCAGCTCCACCGAACCATACTCAGCGCAGTAGCTTTCCTGCGGGACCCCAAACAATTTTTCCATGCAGGTTTCTGTAAAGATTTCTTCCGGCGTTCCGCATTTCCAGATCTGGTTTTCGCCGACACAGACAACATAGTCCGATACCTTCTGCGCCAGATCCAGCTCATGCATGGACATCAGCACTGCCACCTTTCGCTCCCGCACCAGTGTTTTTAAAATGGTGAGCAGCTCCATCTTGTGACGGATATCCAGAAATGCAGTGGGTTCATCCAAAAGAATCACCTGCGGCTGCTGGCAAATGGCGCGAGCCAGCAGGATTCGCTGCCTTTGTCCATCGCTGATCCGGGAAAAATCCCGGTCTGCAAGATCCTTTGCGTGTACCATGTCGAGCGCTTCCCATACTACCTGTTTATCTTCATCTGACAACGTTCCAAAACGCCCCGTATGCGGATAACGCCCCATGGACGCCACATCAAAACAGGTCATAAGCTCTGGCCGCGTCCGCTCTGTCATCATGACGGCCATCCGCTTTGCGATTTCCTGCTCCGACCAGTCTTTCATGGCTGTCTTTTCCAGGAAAACCGCACCATCTACCGGCTTTAGCTGCCCTGCGATACTTTTTAAGATCGTGGATTTTCCTGCACCGTTTGGACCGATCAGCGTCACGATTTCCCCACGTGCGACATGAATATTGATCTCGCGGATCCAGACTTTTCCATCATACCCCGCCGCAAGATCATCCGTCCTCAGATATGCTTCTTCCTGTTCCATCACTTCTGCACTCCCTTTCTGCGAATCATAATCCAGATCACCACCGGCGCCCCAAATACTGCCGTTACCGAGCTGATGGAAAGTTCCGTCGGCGCAAACAGCGTCCGCGCGATCAGGTCACTGAACAGGCAGAACACCGCACCGCCTAGGAAGCAGCCGGGGATCACAACGATCGGCTTCGCCGTCCCAAACAGCCGTTTCACGAGCTGCGGCACTGCGATTCCCACAAAAGATACCGGACCGGCAAAGGCCGTCACGCAGGCGGACAACACACTGGATAATAAAATCAGTTCCGCACGGAAACGCTTTACATTTACGCCAAGGCTTCTGGCATATTCTTCGCCGAGCTGATAGGCACTGATGGGCTTCGCCATACAAAAAGCAAGCACAAACACCGGAAGGACCACCACCGTGATGACCCTCACCTGATCCCAGGTCGTTCCGGAAAAGCTGCCCATAGACCAGTTGTGCAGGTTCACGATATTCGCGTCGTCTGCAAAGGTCACCACAAAGTCCGTAACCGCCGAGCAGATATAGCTGATCATGACACCGCATACCACTAACACCGACATCTGCCGGATCCGTTTTGCGATTACCAGCACAAAGCCCATGGAAAGCATGGAACCAGCAAAGGCCGCCACGATCATGGTTGCTGAGCCCATAAAAAGTCCTTTTCCCAGAAACAGGATCATGACCAGCGCCACCACAAGCTTGGCCCCGGAAGAAATGCCAAGAACAAACGGTCCGGCAATGGGATTTGCGAAAAACGTCTGGAGCAGAAAACCAGACACGGAAAGTGCCCCGCCAAGCAATGCCGCCGCAAGAAGTCTTGGCAAACGGATGTCCCACAGGATATGGTATGCTGTACTCTCCCGGTCTGTTCCGGACAAAATTGCCTGTATGTCCTGGAGAGACAGGGAAACACTTCCCACACGAAAGCTTGCCGCCGCAAGAACCGCCAGCAAAAATCCAAGCAGCAAAAATCCAAGTTGACAGCGCATGATCCGATTCTTCATAACGTTTTTCCTCTCATTCTTTCCAAACTGCAAAATCTGCATTACTGCAGCCGGTGCAGATAATGCAGTTCTCCATCCGCAGGCTCTTCCTCTGCAAACACGGTGTGCAGATCCAGGATCATATTGCCAAGTCCCATCGTCTCCTGGAACATATTTTTTCCGGTACACCAGACATTGCCTTCTTTAACGGCCTTAAAATCTGCCAGAAGCGGACTCTTCGCCAGAAGCTGATCGAGCGTTTCCAGTTCCCCGTCTATGGTACTGTTGTAGATCAGGATATCTGCATCCTTTGCTTCCGCATAAAAGGTTTCCATCTGCATATTCATCGTGGAAAGTGCATTTTCCTCTTCCGATGCGGTCTGCGGCACATAGCTTCCGCCCGCAAGCCCGATCATCTTTGCCACATAATCTCCCGGTTTTCTTACATTCACTGCACCATTCGATGTGATGTAGAAAAATGCCGCAGTCTTTCCGGCCGGCTGTTCGGACAGCACACCGTCTAAGGCTTCCATATTTTTCTTGAAAAGCTGCTCTGCCTTTTCCTCCTCGTCAAACAGCACACCGTACAGCCGGATCCATTCCATTCTTCCAAGTGGGTGCTCCTCATAGCTGGAGCGTTCTACCAGTACCGGGATTTTCAACTGCGAAAGCTGTTCTTTCACATCCGGCGTATGGTAGATCATGGTCGATTCCACCGCCAGGTCGCAGCCATCTGCCAGAATCTTTTCGTAATCCGGGGCACTGTATTTTCCTGCATAGGTGAGGGTTCCGGCTTTCATTGCCTCTTTTGCCGCTTCCACATACCACCCAGATTCTTTGGTGCCGGACAACGTGATCCGGTCCGTGCGTCCGATCGCCGCGATCAGATCCATCGCGGAAGTTGCTGCCAGATACACATGGTCTAACGGTTTCTGCAAAACAGTAATGGAATCCGGTACTCCTTCCGGCACCGGCATGGTTTCCGGTACGACCAGATACTTCCCATCATCCTGGATCTGGATCAATTCATAACCGCCCTCGTAAACATCCACGGTAAACTGCGTGGCATACAAAAGCTTCATGCTGCCTTCCGGCTGCATTTCACTCCAAACCGGTGCCGCCGTTTTTGATGCTGCATCAGACGCTGACTCCCCACTATTTTCCAATCCTGAAAACTCTGTGCCTGAAACTTCCGCACTTGCACTCGCCGGCTCAGATGTCACGACACCTGACGCAGAATCCGATTCAGAGCCTGATGCCGATACACCGCCGCCTGCTGCCCCGGCGCATCCCGACATTCCTGCCAGACAAACCATCAGCACTCCAACCGCCAGAAGCTTCCGCATCCGTTTTAATTCTTCCCTGTTTTTCATCATACGCCTTACGACCATCCCTTTATTTCGCCTCAGTAATGGATGCCGAATCAAACAACAGGGTATATTCAATCTCATGCGGCGTGCTCATCGCGGTAGTATCCGCTGCCACAGCAATTTTCCGGTCAAACACGGCAACCGGAATCTCAAATGCAGAATTTCCGCCCTGGTTTACCGGCAGGAATTTTTCTTCCCCAATCTTCATGTAATCATAGTTCGGACTGCTCCAGCGTACCGTTGCAACTGCCTCTCCATCCTTGATTTCCAGCTTTGCCGGAGACTCCACCGTTACCTTTCCGGAGCCGCCTTCCATGGACACCTCCACGGTATAACTGCCGTCTGCAAGTCCCAGACTCTCTGCAGTCACCTGCCTACTTTCCAGATAGGCATCGTCCGGCAGGGAATCGGCACGAAATACCAGTACCCGGTCATACCATTTTTCTTTCTTTTTGCTGAACGCACTGCAGTCGATTTCCTGATCCAGCGCCTCTACCGGCACCGTAAAATGATGGCTTCCATCGGACGCCTCTTCGTACGGGATCATGTCCTCCTCAGAGGCATTGACTGCCTCAGCGCCAGTTCCTATATAAAGCTTTAAATAGCCGGTGCCGCCCATCTTCATATCCGCTGTCATCTCGCCATTCTTTACGGTAAGTTCACATTCCTCGATCTGAAACATGGAAGAGCTGGAATCCACATTTACCGGATACACGCCATCCTTTAATTCCGAAGCCGGGACCGGAACCATGCCCTTTGTCCCTACCTGTTTCTCCGCGACCGTCTCCTCCGCTGCTGCGACTGCGCTGTCCGCAGACGATTCGTCCTGACCTTCGCTCTGGTCTGCCTTCTGATCTACAGTTTTCTCCTGTGCACCATCCGCGGTCTCGCCTGTAACAACCGGCGCTCCACCCTGTGCCGGCAATGTCTCTGCCTGTTTTTTTCCGCCGCAGCCTGCTGCCAGCATACCACTCAGGCAAACAGCCGCCATAACGCCATAGATTTTTTTCTTCATAACAATGCTCCTTATTCTCTATAAACCAATCAACGGAGGCGCCGCTGGCGCCTTCCCGCTATGCAATGCAGCAAAAACGGGTGGCCGGAACTCCATCCTGCCACCCGTTTTTTCTATCTTCTGCTCGAATTTTACATTCAATGCCTCTTGCCTGCAGCTTTTTGGCGATTTCCAAACACTGCTGCAAAGCGATTTTATTTTAAGGTATCGATTGCAGCCTGTGCATGCTCGGTAAACAGCTTCTGGATCGGCTCTAACTCGCCTAAACCGCGCAGAATGCAGGTCACTTCATAACCCTCTTTCTCAAACTCGGTCTTCCAGGAACCATCCTCGTCGCCTGCCATATCGTTGTTTGCATGGTCACCGGCTACGATCATAAGCGGCTCAAGAACAACCTTCTTGTACTCGCCCTCTTTTACCTTTGCGATGACATCATCCAGACTCGGCTCAGCCTCAACGGTACCTACATAGTAATGCTCAAAGCCTTCATCTGCCAGCATCTGCTGCATCTTTGCGTAAACACCATTGGAATCTGCCTCAGTGCCGTGGCCCATAAAGCAGATTGCGGTCTCACCGTCATCGTACTCTGCGGTTGCGTCTGTGATTGCCTTGATGACTGCCTTAAAATCATCATCACTGGTCAGAAGCGGCTCGCCTACTGCTACCTGCTCAAACGCGTCAGAATTCTGTGCGATCTCATCAACCAGATCGTTGTACTCCAGGCCATTCATCAGATGAGTCGGCTGGACAACCAGGGTCTTTACGTTATTGTCAACCGCACGCTTGAGTGCTTCACCTACGTTATCGATCGTTACGTTATCTCTAGACTTTACATGGTCAATGATGATCTGGCTGGTAAAGCCTCTTCTTACGGAATAATCCGGGAATGCCTCCTCCATTGCGTTCTCAATTGCGCCAATGGTCAGACGGCGGCTGTCGTTAAAGCTGGTTCCAAAGCTGACAACCATCAGCTCCTTATCGCCGATCTCGTCCTGATTTCTTGTGTTGTCCATAGATGCATCTCCGGTGTCATAATTTTCTTCGTCTTCTGCCTCAGCCTCTGCAGTTGTTTCCTCTGCTGTAGTCTCTGCCTCAGTCTCAGCCTCGCTGGAAGCCTCTGCCGCTGTGGTTGCCTCGGTCTTCTCTGCCTTTCCTGCACAGCCTGCCATCATCGCAGCAGAAAGCGCAGTAACTGCAAATAACGCTGTCAGTGTTCTTTTTTTCATTTTTGGTATCCTCCTTGATTTCCTGACATTACCGATCTTGGAAGTACCAGGAACTTGTGCCACAGACTATGGCCCTGACCGTTCTCATTCCCGCAAAACGCAGAAAATACCTAAAAACACGGCACGACCAAGCCCTCGTGGTCTGGAATCCGCTGCCTCCTGCGCTGCTGTCCGGCATATAGGTGCCAGACAGACTGCACCTGCAACATCTGTTCCTGTACCAACAGCCGGCAGGTTTCCTGACTTGTATCTCCACACATACGATCACCTTCCCGGTCTTCCAGAAAAACCAGTGGCACAATACCAATCTTATGCTCCTTACTTACAGTGACGAGATCGCGCAGGCTTTTCACCTGCTTCCCTTTTACCCATTCTCTGCTCTCATGCAGATTCCGGCACCCGCTGTCCTCATTCGATATGCCCCCATCATACCATCCTGTTACTGAAAAGGCAATCATTAAGCCAAATTTCGTTCCGCTTTACGCATGCGCAAGATTCCTATTCTTACATGCGTACCCGGCAACCGCGAAACAGCCCCACTATTTTCTCAGCTCTGCGATCCGCCTGTTTAAGGTACTGCGGGAAATGGAAAGCCTTGCGCAGATCTCCCGCTGGGTCTTTCCTGCCTCCAGAAGCTCCCGTATGGTTTTCAGCTCGTATTCCCGCGAGCTCATTCCCTGCAGCTCCGTTTTCGCAGCAACATATCCGTTATTCCGCACGGCCATTTCCAGCTGAATGTTCAGCTCGTTGATCTCCAGCTTCATAAGTTGCTTATAATCTGCCGCAGTGATATTCAGCTCCATTTTCGTTTTTTTGTAAATACGGCAGTAATAATCGATCATGTTTTCCGCATAGCGGCAAAACAGTGCGGAATCGGTATGGATCGTCCGCCCCGTCCGCAAGGTCTGGTCCTTCATGGCATCATACAGTCCCCAGCTGAACAAACCGGCCTGGCAGCGCTCCTCCAGATTCTGGTCCGTGCAGAAAATGATCCGCACCGGCTCTGACTCCCGCTGTTTTTTTCTGCCCTCGATCACCTCTGCAAGACGCTCCTGATAATAGATCTGCATGCGCTCCGGATAATGAATGATGATCGTCCCGTCATGGATATTCTTCAACAGGCCATCCTCCCCAAACAGGTACTCACACAGATAATCCCGGTAAATGCTGGAGCTGTGCATGATCAGGATATCTTTTAGCTTCCGGCTGGATTCGTTATGGATTGCCTTGGCCAGCAGCTCGTTGATCTCCCCGTCATCCGTATTGACCAGTATGATGTTTTTATTTTCCCTGGCATAATCACGCCCCCGGTAAATGAGCTCCGTATCACAGATATCCCCCAGAAAATCAAACGTAATGTAGCTGCCATTCGTAAACTGCACGGATTCCTTCTGGATCTCACTGTATCTGCGGAACGTAAAGAGCATCGAGGTCCCATGCCGGTGCTCGTAGATCGGTTTAATATTGATGATACC
Organism: Clostridium sp. AM42-4; assembly: GCF_003480105.1. Classification (NCBI taxonomy): domain Bacteria; kingdom Bacillati; phylum Bacillota; class Clostridia; order Eubacteriales; family Clostridiaceae; genus Clostridium; species Clostridium sp. AM42-4. The sequence goes on along the minus strand of NZ_QUIK01000020.1, from coordinate 37,703 downwards.
GAAAAACTGACTCTGCTCCATGGTTGCCTTCACCATCCGTGGCTTCCGGTCTGCCTTCTGAAAGGTCTCCTGAAAGGCTTTATACGGAAACAGCTCCTGGATCCGCGTTCCAAGGACCGGCTCTGTAATACGGAACAGCTTCCGGAATGCCTCATTGACAAACAGAATACTCCCATAAAAATCCGTATAGGCCAGTGCTGCATCATGTGCATCCAGAATCCCCTTCAGCTCATCATTCTTGGCTTCTATGATCCTGGAGTACTGGCTGTCCATGATCTTCGATGCGATCAGCTCTGCCATGCTGTGCATAAAGGTGACTGTGGACCCGATTTTTTTAAACAGGGCCTTACCACGGTCCTTCGGCAAGATTAGGGCAATTACCCCGACGGTTCTAAGATCCCGCCGGATCGGCACACCCACGAACGACTCCATCTTACAGTTATGGTATTCCGGACACTGCCTGCAGCTTTCCTTTTCCCGCTTGTGCTCCAGCAGCACATCCCGGTTGTCATAAAAGACCTCCGCGATCAGGGAGCCGATCTTAATATCCTGATATAAGGAGAAATACTGAAACGCACTGCCGATCACATTCATGTCCGCATCTGTGATGATGACATCGGTTTCCAGTACATCCGAGATTGCCCGTGCGAAATCATCAAATTCTGTTTTTAACTCACCCTTAAATTTCATAACACACCCCAATATAACAGGCCCGGGAAAAACCAGTGCAGGTTCTTCCCGGGTCCTCGTAACTATACAGGATCTGGCGTTCAGAAAACTTTTTATCCGTAAGCAGTTACCGGATCATTTCCTGAATGCTTTTCCCGTTTTTATTTTGTATATTCTGCTGCAATCTTACGGATCAGCTCTAATCTCTCCGGAGAAATGTCAGAAGAGATGGTGCAGTCAGCGCCGATCGCTACGCCCCTGGTTCCTGCCTCATCCAGGATCTTCTTGATCTCGGCTCTTAATTCCTCCTCGGTTCCTCTGTAAAGGATGCTCTCTGCAGCGTTATCGAAGCCACCGATGACCGGCTTATCTCCCAGGATCTTCTTTCCTTCGCCCAGGGTGATTCCCTCGGAATAAACAGCCCAGTTGTAAGCCTTTACCGGGTAATCCTTATACCAGCTTAAGTTGTTGGTGTACTTGCCGTATCCGCAGATATGAAGAATGACATTGTCGCTAAACTCGTTGATGTAGTTTAACACATCCAGATCGAGCGGCTCTACCAGCTTTTTGTGGCCTGCATGGGTCAGCATCTTATCCTGCACACACTGAACGCTGTAGTAGATACCGTCAATGGAAGTCTCCTCAAACAGTCTCTTTACTAGGATCTTGGTATCCTCTGCGATGCAGCGTGCAGCCTTCTCCATAACCTCCGGGCTTTCGTGGAACAGTCTTACGAATTTCTTGAAGTCCTCATCGTACTCCTCGAAACGAAGTCTGATGTACTGGAGCGGTGAGAAGATGTTGTAGTATTTGTAGGTATCATTACCAGCATAATCGCAGATCTCTTTTACATACTCAACCTGCTTTGTGATCCACGGATGATCCGGTCCTACAGAAGCAACCTTATCCAGATCCTCAACAGAAGTAATGGTCTTGCGGCAAACAGACGGATGACCGAAGAAGCCATCGGACATGATCTTTAAGAAGTCCGGCTTTACCTCATCAATGTATTTTTTCTGCTCGGTCACTACGGTGTTGTAGATCTCCGGATCTGCTCCGCTGTAATGGTTGTGGAAGGATACGAAATGATGCCAGAAGGCAACCGGTACTCTCTCCTCGTTCTCATTGTTTAAAAATGCGTCAACTGCCGCTTTTCTATCGTCTTTCATACAATTCTCCTTTTCCTTCACCTGTCTGGAAATCCAGTGAATTCTGCCATCGTTGATATTATTCGGAATGGAACAGTCTGCACCCATAATGTAACCGCGGTGGCCATTTTCCTTGATCAGCTGGTCTACAAACTTGCAAACCTCTTCCTCGCTTCCGCTATCGATCAGGGTCTGCGGGTTATTATCAAAACCACCCAGCACACACTTGCCCGGGAAGAGCTTACGTCCTTCTTCAATGGTCACACCCTCCGTGAAGGTTGCCCAGTTGTAAGCCTTTGCCTTGTAATCCTGATACCAGCTTAAGTTGTTTTTGTGATGTGCATATCCACAGATATGAAGGATATTGTAATCACTCAGCTTATTTGCAGTCTCAAGTACGCCGATCTCCGTCGGGCGGACCAGACGGTCATAGGTTTCCCGGTCATACATGCTGCTCTGGATATTCTGGACACAGTAATAAATGCCATCCAGCTTTGTCTCCGTCAGAAGCTTTGATACCAGTGTATCGATATCCTTCTGGATCTCCATTCCCGCTTTGTGAAGCTCCTCCGGGAAATGCTCTGCGAGATATACGAACTGGTCGTATTTCAGGTCATAAAAGTCCAGACGGATCCGGATGACCTGCAGTGGAGCAAACACATTGTAGAAGGTCATCACCTTATCGCCAAACAGATCTACCAGGCGGCGCACATGCTTCACCTGCTCCGTGATCCACGGATGATCCGGACCGATGCTCTTGATCGCCAGAAGATCTTCTGCAGTTTCCAGATTATTGTTCATGATCGGCGGATAGCCCATGAAGCCCTCGTTCATCAGCTTCATCATATCCGGATCAATGGTCTCAAAATAACGTTTATGTCCTTCTACGATCTTTTCCAGAATCTCCGGATGCTCCAGTCCCTGAAACTGGTCCTTTCCAAGTACGAAATGATGCCAGAATCCCATCGGGATCCGGTAAGTCTCTTTGTTGTCCATGGCATCCTTCAGAAGCTGTCTTCTATTCTCACTCATATTCGTTGCGACTCCTTCATATCACTTAATATGTAACTGCCTGGCTTCTTACAGTTGTCCCAATAACAGTTATTCGGTAATTTTACCTGCTGCGTAATCCATCAGGGTAGCGATCTGGTAAGACATGGTAACGGCACCCGGATCCAGATGTCCAAGGCCACGGTTTGCCTGATAGCTTGCACGTCCTCTGATTGCTTCCATGTTCTTGGTATTCTCTGCGCCGTCCTCTGCAGCCTTCTTAACCAGATCACATAACTCTGCAGACGGGGTTCCGTTTGCCAGGCACTCTTCATACTTCTTAACTGCAGGTGCCAGGGAATCGATCATGGTCTTGTAGCCTTCCTTTGCCTGACCTCTCGCTACGATGGCATCCAGCATTGCCTTCAATACAGTGCACAGCTCTGCATCATGAAGAACCTCAATTCCCTTTAACGCCTTTGCTGCAGCAATGTAAGCACTTCCGTATAATACGCCTGAAGATCCGCCGATTACAGACATCATAATCTTACCGATCTCTTTGAACTCATCAGAAAGCTCCATGGTTTCCAGACGATCAACATTTTTTACAAGATTCTCAAAGCCCATATTGATGTTGGTCCAGTGATCACCATCACCGGTCACACTGTCCAGCTCTGTGATATAGTCACCTTTGGAATGGATCAGCTCATAGGCCAGCTTGATATATTCTGCGTAATCCTTTGCGGTTAAAGTAAAGCTCATCGTTTATTCCCTCCTTCAGATTTTCAGTGCCGGGGTGTCACACGGAGCATCCAGCAGTTCTTTTAATTCATCATCCAGCTTCATCAGGGTAACAGAAGCACCGGTCATGTCGATCGAAGTGCAGTAGTTTCCTACAAAAGTGCGGTATGCCTTAATGCCCTTTTCCTCCAGGATCTTCTGTACCTCCAGATTCAGGATGTAAAGCTCCATTAACGGGGTACCGCCAAGGCCATTTACCAGAACTGCAACTTCGCTGCCGGAATAATCATAATCATCCAGAATGCGTCCTACCAGAATCTCTGCGATTTCCTTTGCGCTCTTGATCTTGGTAGTCTCAACGCCCTGCTCACCATGGATTCCCATGCCGATCTCGATCTCGTCGTCTGCGATCTGAAAACCAGGCTTTCCAACTGCCGGAAGAATGCACGGTGTCATGGCAACACCCATGGTACGGATATTGCGGACTGCCTTTTCTGCTGCTGCCTTTACCTCTGCGAGGCTTGCCCCCTGCTCTGCCTTTGCACCTGCGATCTTATGTACAAAGACGGTTCCTGCGATACCTCTTCTGCCTGTTCCCTCTTCTCTGTCCGGAACTGCAACGTCATCCTTTACGATAACCTGGGCAACCTCAATATCGTCCATCTCTGCAAGATCTGCAGAAAGGCCAAAGTTCATAATATCACCGGAGTAGTTTTTGATTACCATCAGTACGCCTTTTCCGCAGGAAACCTGCTCAATGGCACTGCCGATACGGTCCGGGCTCGGAGAAGAGAATACATTTCCGGAAATTGCTGCATCCAGCATACCTTTTCCTACAAAGCCTGCGTGCAGCGGCTCATGTCCTGCTCCGCCTCCGGAGATCACTGCCACCTTATCCGTCTTTTTCTCTTTTCTGCTGATGACCTCCATCTTCGGAGTGTAAACCAGCTTATCCGGATAAGCTGCCTGCATTCCCATCAGTGCCTCACTTACTACATCAGTCGGATTGTTGATAATCTTTTTCATAACATACATCCTTTCATAGTTTTATGCCATACCGAGATAAGCTTTCTTTACCATCGGATTGTTTGCAATGTCACTGGCTTTGCCAGACATACTTACGAGACCATTCTCCAATACATAGGCTCTCTGCGAAACCTGAAGCGCCATATTTGCGTTCTGTTCGATCAGAAGAACCGTAACCCCCTGTTTGTTGATCTTTTCGATCATGCCGAAGATCATCTCTACAAAGTTCGGAGCAAGTCCAAGGGACGGCTCGTCTAACAGGATCATCTTCGGGTTTGACATCAGCGCCCGTCCTACAGCCAGCATCTGCTGCTCACCACCAGATAAGGTACCGGCCTGCTGCGTGATACGTTCTTTCAGACGCGGGAATAATTCATAAACCCTTTCGTAGGATTCTTTAATCTTGTTCTCGTCTTTTACAACAAATGCACCAATACGCAGGTTTTCTTCTACGGTAAGCTCTGGGAACACCTCACGTCCCTCTGGAGAAATACCGATTCCTTCTTTTGTCATTGCATGTGCAGGTACATGCGTAATATCTTTTCCATCAAATGTAATCGTACCGCTGCTCGATTTTACGATGCCGACGATAGAATTTACAAGCGTTGTTTTTCCGGCGCCGTTACTGCCGATCAGGCAGACGATCTCTCCCTCATTTACTTCCAGGCTGATTCCCTTTAAGGCGTGGATCGCGCCGTAGTTGGTGTGCAGATCCTCAATTTTTAGCAGCATTATTCGAACCTCCCAGATATACGTCGATAACCTTCTGATTCTTTGCGATCTCTTCCGGAAGTCCTTCCGCGATCGGTTTTCCATGGTCAATTACATAAATACGGTCTGAAATATTCATAACTACACTCATATCATGCTCGATCATAAGAACAGTGTAACCCTGCTTTTTCAAAAGTCTAATGAATTCCATCAATTCGTGGGACTCCTGCGGGTTCATGCCTGCTGCCGGCTCATCTAACAAGATCAGCTTTGCGCCGGTAGCGATCGCACGGGCGATTTCCAGCTTTCTCTGATCACCATAAGGCAGGTTCGATGCATAATCATCTTTTCTGTCGTAAAGCCCTACTTCCTTCAGAACCTTCAGCGCATCATAGGTAATTGCATCTTCCTCTTCTCTGAATTTCTTTGTTCTGAAAATGGAAGAAGCCAGGTCGTACTTTGTTTTGATATGTGCACCTACCAGTACATTTTCGATTACTCTCATATCCGAGAAAAGGCGAATGTTCTGGAATGTTCTGGAAATACCTTTTTTTACAATATCTCTCGGGTTAATGCTCTGGATTTCCTCACCCTTGAATTTGATCGTGCCCTCATCAACTTTATAAACTCCGGTCAGCATGTTGAATACGGTCGTTTTTCCTGCTCCGTTCGGTCCGATAATACTGATGACTTCACCCTCGTGAACCTTGAAGCTTACATTTTCCACCGCAACAATGCCGCCGAATCGTTTCGTTATTCCATTGACCTCTAATAACAAATCTTCTCTAGCCATTGTGCCTCCATCCGTTACCAACTCGTTCTTTTACGCGTTTGCCTCTTCTCCGTTTATCTTCGCCTGAACCTTTTTGGATAATTTATAAGGTAAGGAAGATTTCCAGCCCAGCAATCCTTCCGGACGGAAACGCATCATCAAGACTAAGATAACACCATAAAGAACGAAGCGGTATTTCATAAGGCTTCTGGAAACCTCCGGGAAAGCAACCAGAACGATTGCTCCTACGTACATGCCTCTGAGAGTTCCCATGCCGCCTAAAATAACGATACTTAAAATCAGGGTTGAAACATCAAAGTTAAATGTATTCGGATCGATGTAACCGATCAGGGAAGAATACAATGCTCCGCCCAGTGCACAGATCATGGCAGAAACAACAAATGCCAGGATCTTGTATTTTGTGATATTGATTCCCATCATGGTGCTGGCCATTTCATCTGTCTTGATCGCTCTGAGCGCTCTTCCGGTCTTAGACTGGATCAGTGCCTTACAGAACAGGGAGATCAGCACGATCATGATCAGAATCAGGAAATACATACCATTGTTTGCCACCGTAAGCTTAATACCGAAAATCTGCGGCTTCGGGATATTTTTAACACCAAGTGTACCATTCGTTACACTCTGCCAGTTCATCAGAACCATCTTGACGATCTCACCAAATCCCAGGGTGATAATAGAAAGGTACGTTCCGGTTACACGTAAGGTAGGCAGTCCGACTAATACACCGATCACTGCGGCCAGCAGCATACCTGCCAGCATAGCCGGGAAGAATGACCAGCCCAACGTTACAGCCAGAAGAGAGGCCGTATAAGCACCGATTGCAACAAAGCCTGCATGTCCCAGAGAAACCAGGCCGGTATATCCGGTCAGGATATTCAATCCAAGTCCCAGGATGGCATAGCATCCGATTTTCGCAACAACAGTCAGAAAATACTGGTTCTTTACCACAAACGGCAGCGCAATAAGAATGACAGCCAGAACTCCCCAAAGGATCTTTGCATTCTTCGAAGTAAACTGTTCAAACGAAGAAAGCATTGTTTTATTATCTTTTTTCATCTCTATCCTCCAAGTTTCGTCACTGTGTCTTATACCTTAGTGATACCCTTCTTACCGAACAGACCGTTCGGACGAATGATCAGCACCAGGATCAAAATGATAAATGCTACAGAGTCGCGGTAGGTAGAACCAAAGAAGGTAACTGCCATACACTCAGAAACACCGATGATCAGACCGCCAAGGATTGCACCCGGCAGGCTTCCGATACCTCCAAGAACTGCAGCCGCGAATGCCTTTAAGCCGGCCATAAATCCCATATTTGGGTAAACGATCTCATAATAACCTCCAACCAGAGCGCCTGCAAGAGTTGCAGATACACCTGCGAGGAAGAATGTAAAGCTGATAACAAAGTTTACATCGATTCCCATCATCTTTGCTGCTTTTGCATTCTGCTGACTGGCTCTCATAGCCAGACCAATCTTGGTTTTAAATACGATAAATACCAGAATCAGCATCAAAACAACAGAAACCACACACATCATAACCTGGGTCAGAGTAATGGAAACTTTGCCAAGCTTGATCATGCCGTAACCAAAAATGTTCGGGAAGTTTCTTTTTTCTGAACCGATAAAAACAATCAGGAGATTTGTGATAATGTTGGAAATACCGATCGTGGTAATCAGAGATGCGATAGGCGGTGAGCCTTTTTTACGAAGAGGTTCCAGTGCGATCTTATCAATCATGATTCCCAACACACCAGTTACTAACATACTTAAGAGAATCCCTGGTACAATGCCGAATTTCATGCTAACAATGAATACCATTGCAATTTCCGCGCCGAACGCGTAAATGGAACCATGTGAGAAATTGACCAGTCGAAGGATTCCGAATATGAGCGAATAGCCGACTGCTATTAACGCATATCCCATTCCCAGGGCTAAACCATTAAAAACCTGTTGAGCAAGCATTGTGGCTCCTTTCAAAGATACCGGGAGCCGGAAAGCACGCTTTCCGGCTCCCTTAGATGTACTTACATGAATTGTCGCTTTCGTTTATTTCATTTTTACGAATTTGCCATCTTCGATGGTTACTTTTACGAATTCCTTATCTACATCACCGTTGGAGTCAAACTTGGTCTGACCGGTAACGCCCGGATAATCAACATTGTAAAGTGCGTCTTTTACTTTAGCAGACTCAGTAGTGCCTGCATCCTCGATTGCGGTAAGCAGCATACCTACGGAATCGTATGCCTGAGAGGTCAGTGCAGACGGTGCGCTGCCGTAAACATCGGTGTACTGTTTTACATATGCCTGGATCTCAGGATCATCGGAATCTGCGAAGAAGATAACCGGGAAGCATACGCCGTTTACTGCGCTTCCGCCCAGCTCAAGAAGCTGCTGGCTGTAAGCGTTGGAGAATGCAATGATAGTAACATCCGGGTTAACCTGCTTGTACTGCTTTGCAACCGGTGCTACCAGGTTGTACATACCACAGCAGATAACTGCCTCTGCGCCAGCTTCGTTCAGCTTTGCGATTGCTGCGGAGTAGTCATCAGAACCCTCCATAACTTCCTCGTGAGCTACAACCTTAACACCCTTATCACTCATACCATCAATGATGTCGTTAATGATCTTGGAGGTATTGGTTCCCCAGTCAGTCATAATGGAAATGATACCAATATTTTTCTTTCCAAGGTCATTCACTGCAATGTCAACACTCGCACCACCCTCTTTAGAAATAACGGTGTTGTTTCTGAAAATATAATCACCGATAGAGGAATAATCCGGATGGGAAGAGGACGGGGAAATTTCGATCACGCCGTTCTCCTGATAGATCGGAGCTGCTGTCATACATACGCCGGAAGCAAAATGTCCGATCACACCTGCGATGTTATCTTTGTCAGATACGATCTTCTGTGCGATGGTGGTTGCTTCCTCTGAGGTGTTCTTATCGTCGTACTCTACGATCTGAACCTCTCTGCCAAGGCATCCGCCGTTATCGTTCCACTTCTGGGCCATAAGCTTTGCTGCGTTTGCGAAGCCGATACCATACTCAGAGTTATCTCCAGTCATCGGTGCTGCGACTGCAATGGTGATCGGGTTGGAAGTATCCAGATCACTGCTGCCGCCCTCTGCTGCTGCAGAAGTATCGGCTGCTGCATCCTTCTGTGCTGCAGTGGTTTCCGGGGTGCTGCTGCTCTGTGAACCGCCGGAGCAGGCTGTTGTCAGCGCCATAGCTGCCGCGAGTGTCAGTGAGACTGCAAGATTTCTTTTCTTCATACTTTGTTCCTCCTTATTTTATGGATCACGTTGTCCAAATTTTCGTTTTCGATGTTTTAATTTTACAATTTTATCATTAAAATGTCAATTGTATTTGTGCATTCTGTTCAGCTTCGTGGTTTCTGCCTTGTTTTCATTTGTTTTATTTGCATGATTTATAGCATTATCACAAAGCAGTTTCAGATGTATGTGTCATTTTGAGACATGGTGGATCATGTCCATTAAGATCCGGGCTCCTCCTCATCAATCACGGCTCCTCCTTTTCCCTTTCCGATGTAGGAAAAAACCGTCATGCTCCCTTTTCCAGAAACATGACGGCATTGTCTCCTTGTTGCGATTTTTAATTATGTCTGACAAATTCAAACACATCGTTGTATATTTTATACATCATTTCTCTTTTTCTGTCAAGAATTCGAAGAACAAATTATTTACCGCTCTATTTACCTACCAATTTGCAGGTTTTGCCTATCAACCTACTATCCATACAGGTAATAGGAATTTCTGTCTACAGGCAGGCATTCTCTAAACGGAAAATCCCTATTCCTAAGCATCACCGTCCCAGCTTCCTGATGTACGGAATTACCATCACTGCCGCGACAACCATCGATGTCACCTCCGCCACCGGAGTTGCCCATGCCACACCGCCGACTCCAAACAGATTGGAAAGCGCCGTCATAAACATAAACAGCGGCATTGCCAGCGTAGCTGCGGCCACCTGCTTCGGATCTCCCAGCTGACCGATAAAAAACGTATCTGCCATATTATAAATGATCGTAATGATCTGGCTTACAACCGTCGGCACCGCCAGCATCAGGATTGCCTGTGCCACCGGCATGCTCGAAAACAAATTATTATTTTCTGATTTCATCTGCGCTGCACCTCTCTTCCCCTTGTTTTAAACTGTCAATAAAACACTGGATTGCAAAATGAAAGCTCTCCTCCACCATCGCCGGGTAATGGGAAAAGAAGCCCTGCTCCTCCTGCGAGATAAATCCATGCATGCCCTGCTTTGTCAATTCTCTATAAAGTAAGAGGCCCCGGACGTATGTCCGGGGCCTCTTACTTTCCATCTATTATATATTCCTTTATTGTTTTTATTTTCCGTAGTAAGCTCTTAAATACATCTCCTTGATCTCGCTCATCAGCGGGTATCTCGGGTTTGCACCGGTGCACTGGTCATCGAATGCCTGCTCAACCATAGCATCCAGGGTATCCAAGAAGTACTTCTCGTCAACACCATACTCCGCGATGGTCTTCTTCACGCCAACTGCAGCCTTCAGTTCCTCAATCTTCTCGATGAGCTTCTTCACTGCCTCTTCATCGGTCTTCGCCTGAATTCCTACGAAGCGTGCGCACTCTGCATAGCGGGCCATGGTGTGCGGATACTGGTACTGGGAGAAGGTTCCCATCTTTCTCGGGCACTCAGCAGAGTTGAACTCTACAACCAGGGAAATAAGCAGGGCGTTTGCGATACCATGCGGCAGATGATGGAATGCGCCAAGCTTATGTGCCATGGAGTGGCAGACACCTAAGAATGCGTTTGCAAATGCCATACCAGCCATGCAGGAAGCATCAGCCATCTTGCTTCTTGCCTCTACATTGCTGCCATCGTTGTATGCAGCCGGCAGGTACTCAAAGACATTCTTCATAGCCTTCAGTGCCAGACCATCGGTGTAATCGGTTGCCATAACAGAAGCGTATGCCTCCAGTGCATGGGTCAGAACATCCACACCAGATGCGCTGGTTAAGCCCTTCGGCTGGCTCATCATGTTATCGGTATCTACGATCGCCATATTCGGCAGCAGCTGATAGTCTGCTAACGGATACTTCACGCCGGTTTCCTGATCAGTAATAACCGCGAACGGAGTTACCTCGGAACCAGTACCGGAAGAAGTCGGAATTGCTACGAAGTAAGCCTTCTCGCCCATCTTCGGGAAGGTGTAAACACGTTTCCGGATATCGATGAAGCGCATTGCCATGCCCTGGAAATCTACTTCCGGATGCTCGTACATTACCCACATGATCTTACCGGCATCCATTGCGGAACCACCGCCCAGTGCGATGATGACATCCGGCTGGAATGCGGTCATAGCCTTTGCACCCTCGATCGCATTTGCCAAGGTTGGGTCCGGCTGTACGTTGGAGAAGCACTGGTAAACAATACCCATTTCATCCAGCTTATCGGTGATCGGTTTGGTATAACCGTTCATATACAGGAAGGAGTCCGTTACGATGAAGGCTCTCTTCTTGCCCATAACATCCTTCAGCTCACTTAAAGCAACCGGCATAGAACCCTTCTTGAAATATACCTTCTCCGGTGTACGGAACCACAGCATGTTCTCTCTCCTCTCAGCAACAGTCTTAATGTTCAGCAAATGCTTTACACCTACGTTTTCAGAAACCGAGTTGCCACCCCAGGAGCCGCAGCCCAGTGTCAGAGACGGGAGCAGCTTGAAGTTGTACAGGTCACCGATACCACCCTGAGAGGACGGAGTATTGATCAGGATACGGCAGGTCTTCATAGCCGCTGCATGCTTCGCCATCTTCTCTTTTTCATTGATATTAATATAGAGGGAAGAGGTATGGCCATAACCGCCATCTGCGACCAGACGCTCTGCCTTTGCGATTGCCTCATCAAAGGTCTGTGCCTTATACATTGCAAGGACCGGAGACAGCTTCTCATGTGCGAACTCCTCGCTGATGTCCACGGACTCTACTTCACCAATCAGGATCTTGGTATCCTCCGGAACCTCAACACCTGCCATCTGCGCGATCTTAAATGCGCTCTGGCCAACAATCTTTGCGTTCAGGGAACCATTGATCAGGATGGTCTTTCTTACCTTCTCGATCTCATCCGGCTTTAAGAAATAACAGCCGCGGTATTTAAACTCTTTCTTTACTGCCTCATAAACCGGAGCCAGTACTGTTACAGACTGCTCGGATGCACAGATCATACCATTATCGAAGGTCTTAGAATGGATAATGGAGTTTACAGCCAGCTTAATGTCTGCAGTTTCATCGATGATAGCCGGAGTATTACCAGCACCTACACCAAGTGCCGGTTTGCCGGAAGAATATGCTGCCTTTACCATGCCAGGGCCACCGGTTGCCAGGATGATGTCTGCATCCTTCATAACAGTGTTCGTAAGTTCCAGAGACGGAACATCGATCCAGCCGATGATGCCCTCCGGAGCGCCGGCTTTCACTGCTGCATCCAGAACAACCTTAGCGGCTGCGATGGTGCAGGCCTTTGCACGCGGATGTGGGGAAATGATGATGGCGTTTCTGGTCTTTAAGCAGATCAGGGTTTTGAAGATTGCGGTAGAGGTCGGGTTGGTAGTCGGGATTACGGCTGCAACCAGGCCGATCGGCTCTGCAATTTTCTTGATACCATACGCCTTATCTTCCTCGATCACACCACAGGTCTTCATATCTTTATATGCGTTATGGATATGCTCTGCAGCGTAGTTGTTCTTGATCACTTTATCCTCTACAACGCCCATGCCAGTTTCTTCTACTGCCATCTTCGCTAACGGAATACGCATCTGGTTTGCTGCGATTGCTGCTGCATGGAAAATTTTATCAACCTGTTCCTGCGTATAAGTAGCAAATACCTTCTGTGCCTCACGCATAGCGGCCATTTTCTTTTCCAGTGCTTCTACATTGTCGATGATTGCCGGAACTGCTGTTGTTTCTTTCTTCGCCATGTTCTTATCCTCCAACGATTCATTTCCATCAAAGCCAACGCATTCCGTTTCATTTGCGTTGGTTCTTTCCAGGTTCAGTTCTTTTTGCTTTGTTTTCTGTTTACTGCTGATTCGATTTTGTTTTCATTCATTTCCGGCGCTACATTCCGTTGCGCCTCAGTGGTTTGAAATCAATCATTCTTTGATATTTTTTTGACGATTAATTCTGTTTGTATTATACCACTCGTTAAATAATTGTCAATATATTTTTTTATTTTCTTTCTGTCTTTTTTTCTGTACAACATAAAAAGAGGTGGAAAAACATTCTCCCAGATTGTTTTTCCACCTCTTATATTATCACTCCTGCGGCTGCTTCCGCTCCCGGTATCCAAGTGCCTGCTCCAGTGCTTCCTGTTCCTCTGCACCAAGCAAAACCTCCGTCTCTCCCCGTTCTACATCCTTTAAATAAAGATAACAGCCTTCCCGGCTATGAACGGAATTCAACACAAATCCTGTGTTGGTATAATCCAAAAGTGCCAGTGCAAAGCTTAGATTTCCACCCATTCCTTTAAATGCATTGTACTTTACAATACCAATCTTCTGGAATGCTGCACGGCTATTTTTATTAGCTGTCCGGATTGAATCCTTATTATAACGATCCTGTGCTTTCAGATCAATGATATCGTTCATCTGCTCAACGATTAGGTTCTCCATCGTCTCTGCATCTTTTCCGCGCATAAAAATATCATATCTGCGGTAAAGCTTCCGCATGTTGATCAGGCACATAACTGTCACAACAAGCAAAATCAGGGTCAGGACCGCTGATGCGATCAGCAGATACACCGGGTCAAACCCAAGATTATTTAATATACTTCCTTCCATAGATAAATCCCGTCTTTCCGTTTTGTGGTTCGGTTCATATGCAACCTACATCGGCTGGATTGATTCAATCAGCTCAACAATGCGTTCCAATTCTGCCTCCGAATAATATTCGATTTCGACTTTTCCTTTTGTTTTATCCTTACGGCTGATGTTAACCTTAGTTCCCATCACCGTCTTCATCCGGTTCTCCATATCCTGGAATACCAGTTCCACCGCTTCATCTACCTGGGACTTTTTCTTTTCCTTCTTCTCCCGTCCCAACAGTTTTACTGCTTTTTCGATTTCCCGGACACTTAATTTCTCCTGCTCAACCTTCTGAGCCAGTGCCAGCTGCTGCTGCGGATCACTCACGCCAAGAAGTGCACGTGCATGACCACTTGTAATACGTCCTTCCGCAAGCATCTGCTGCACTTCAGGAACCAGATTCAGCAAACGCATGCTATTCGTGATCGTTGTACGGTTTTTAGAAACACGCTCTGCAATTTCTTCCTGCTTTAAAGAAAACTCCTGCATCAGCCGCTGGTATGCGAGCGCTTCCTCGATAGGATTTAAGTCTGCTCTCTGCACATTCTCAATCAATGCAATCTCCATAGTCTGCTGTGGACTATACTCTCGGATTACCACAGGAACCTTCTTTAATCCTGCTAATTTTGCTGCTCTCCATCTGCGTTCACCGGCAATGATCTCGTAGCTATCACCCTTTTTCTGAACCAGAAGCGGCTGCAAGACACCATATTTACGGATAGAATCCGCCAGCTCCTCCAGCTGTTCTTCATCGAACGCTTTTCTTGGCTGATCACGGTTCGGCTCGATCTCAGAAACCGGAAGCTCCAGCTCTGTCTGGGCTTCCTCCTCTGCTTTCAGGGCATTCGATGTAACATTCGCTGTATCTTCCAGGTTGAGACTCATCTGACCGTCCAGATCATCCTCCTGTAATTTTTTCTCGCCCGTCTTCGCTGTCTTTTCGGCTTTTCTGGTTTTCGCTCCATCGTTTTCTGGCTTATGATTCAGAGTATTTTTTCTCGCTCTTTGCGTCGCGATCGCAGCCTTCTCAGCCTTTTCCTCTGCAATAACTTCCTCTACCGTATCCTCTCCAAACAACGCTCCAAGGCCTCTGCCTAATCCTCTTTTTGCTCCTGCCATTTTTATTCTTCCCCTCTGCTAATTACTTCTGCTGCCAGCATCCGGTAACTCTCCGCACCTGTCGACCTGGTGTCGTAAATGTTGATCGGTTTTCCATGACTCGGTGCCTCTGCCAATCTGACATTTCTCGGAATGATCGTTTTGTAAATGTTCTTATTTAAATGTGCTTTTACATTCTCAACTACCTGAAGTGAAAGATTTGTTCTTGCATCATACATGGTAAATACGACACCTTCCAGCTCCAGCTTCGGATTCAGCTTTTTCTTTACCAAATCAACCGTCTGAAGAATCTGGCTCAATCCCTCCAGTGCATAGTATTCACACTGGATCGGTACCAACACCGTATCCGCTGCAGTCAATGCATTGATCGTCAACAGACTTAACGACGGCGGACAGTCAATAATGATATAATCGTAATTCTTTTCTACCTTTTCCAGTTCCAGCTTCAACAACGACTCTTTGTTCGGAACATCCAATAATTCAATCTCTGCGCCCGCCAGATTCACATCTGACGGAAGAACATCCAGATTCTCCTGCACCTCTTTAATGATGCATTCTTCCAGAGTACACTCGCCGACCAGCAATTCATATACGGTCTTGTCCATGTACCCCTTTTCAAATCCAAGTCCACTGGTCGCGTTTCCCTGCGGATCAAAATCCACCGCAAGAACCTTCTGACCTGCTTCTGCCAGACATGCAGATAAATTAATAGCAGTCGTAGTTTTTCCTACGCCGCCCTTCTGATTTGCAATTGCTATTATTCTTCCCATATAACCATCCTTATATTTCTCGCCAAAAAGCAGATTTCTTGTTGCCGTTCACGTAAGCATATCCGGCTTATTTAAAACAATAACGTTAGTATAGCACACTTTTTTCACTTTTCCTATTCTTTGTAATAAAATCAGCTTGAAAATACAAAATATTCCTATTTACAGACGCATATTAACATATACAAATGTTTCACGTGAAACATTTCTTCTTCATCTGTGAATGGAAATGAGAACGATACAAATATATTTCAATTTAGGCAGGCGTGGATTGAAATGTACATTCTGTTCGTTCTGCCATTCTCCGTCTGCGTCGTTTTTCCTCGCGGAAGCGTGGATTGGAATTACTGTTGCATCTGTTGAATTTAGTGTTGCTACCGTCACTTTTCTCGCAGAATCACAGGATGAAATCATTCTACTGGAAGCGGTTGCATCTTTCATAAAAAAATACTATACTTATAACATGAATTCCTAATTGTTTCAGCACTTTGTTACTGTTTACGCATTGCGCAAATAGCAACCCATCTTTTCATAATTAAAAGGAGATTTTATGAAAGCAAAAAATAAATTACTCACACTCCTTATACTTTCTGCCAGTGCCGCTGCCACTACTGCAGCAATCAACAAAGCCATTCAGGTTTCAGCTGTTTCTAAAAATCTGCTTGCTGAGCCAGAATCTCTCTGTTTTAAATGGCGCCTTGGCAATATTCACTACACCAAAGAAGGAAGCGGCAAACCACTTCTGCTCATCCATGATTTGAATCCAATGGCTTCCGGTCACGAGTGGAAACAACTGATTCCATTGTTGCGTGATGAATACACCATTTACACAATTGATCTTTTAGGATTCGGCCGTTCCGAAAAAGCAAATATGACATACACAAATTTTTTATATGTTCAACTGATTTCTGATTTTATTAAATCAGAAATTGGACACCGGACCAATGTAATTACGTCCGGTGAATCAGCTTCTATTCCGCTTATGGCATGTGCTAATAATCCAGACCTATTCGATCAGATTATGGCTATCAATCCACTCAGTCTTCTGGATTTCAGCACAATTCCAGGGAAAACTGCCAAAATGTATAAATGCATCGTAGAGTTACCCATCATAGGCACTCTGTTATACCATATTGCAAGCAGTAAAAAAATGATTACGGAAGAACTTGTGACAAAAGGATTTTTCAATCCCTACTCTGTAAAATCCAGCTATGTAGATTCCTGCTATGAAGCAGCTCACCTTGGCACATCACCAAAATCTACATTCGCAAGCATTCGCTGTAACTATACAAAATGCAATCTGGTGAATGCTCTAAAGAAAATCGACAACAGTATTTATCTGGTTGGCGGTGCTTCTATAGAAAACATGAAAGACCGTCTGGATGAATATAAAGGCTATAATTCTTCCATTGAAACTGCGCTTGTACCAAAGGCAAAAGGACTGCCACACTTAGAGCAACCAGACAAAATTGCAGAACTCGTTAAAACATATTTTTGCCAGTGAGAATTATCGTGGTGAATTTTACGGACAATAATTTCCAAATTAGATTTTATTGCCCGACCGCTTTTACGACAATCATATTTATGTGTTTCACGTGAAACATTTATCTCAAACTAAAGATAATTTTAGGAAACTCTTTTAGCGTCACCTTTGTTATTTACCCATGTTTCACGTGAAACATTTTTTCAATCCAAATATCATTTTTGAGAACTCTTTTAACATTACCTTTGTTATTTGCTTATGTTTCACGTGAAACATTTTTTCAA
>NZ_QUIK01000020.1:0-20095 GCF_003480105.1 Clostridium sp. AM42-4 | reverse complement strand
ATAATTTTAGGAAACTCTTTTAGCGTCACCTTTGTTATTTACCCATGTTTCACGTGAAACATTTTTTCAATCCAAATATCATTTTTGAGAACTCTTTTAACATTACCTTTGTTATTTGCTTATGTTTCACGTGAAACATTTTTTCAATCCAAATATCATTTCAGAAAACTTTTTCAGTATCACTTTTGTTATTACTCATGTTTCACGTGAAACATGAAATTAAATAAAAAGGAGATTTGTATTATGGTTCAATTTAATCACTTCAATTTTAACGTATTGGATTTAGACAAGAGTTTAAAATTCTACAAAGACACTTTAAATCTGGAACCTGTTCGCGAGAAAGAAGCATCCGATGGTTCCTTCAAGCTTGTTTATCTGGGCGATGGCACCAGCAACTTCACCTTAGAGCTCACCTGGCTCCGCGACCGCACTGAGCCATACAACCTTGGCGAATGCGAATTTCATCTGGCCTTTGTAACGGACGAGTACGAAAAGCTCCATGAGCAGCACAGGCAACAGAACGTAATCTGCTACGAAAACGAGGGAATGGGCATTTACTTCATCTCCGATCCAGATGGCTACTGGATTGAAATCGTGCCTGCTAAGTAACAATATCGCACAGTAAGTCTCTGTAAATACGGAAACACAAGCCAGCCGGTACAGGAACACATTTGGGTGAAAATCCTTTTGCTCGTGGGCTGCGCCGCCTATCAGCAGAACTGCGACCCAAACTCGCACGCGTTGCGTGCTCAAACAAGGGTCTTCATTCTGCCGCTATGCTCGCCCACTCACGGATTTTCAAACAAATGCTTATCCTGTACCGGCTGGCTTGCGTTTCCTGTCTACTGGCTTTACTAGAATAAAAACCTGCAACCATTACTGATTCGGCAGATAGTTAGCCTATCTCTGTCATTTCAGTAGTAGTTGCAGGTTTTTATGTAGTGGAGCCAACGCAGTAGAAAGCCCCCGCCCCGCCATGCGTAATAAGCATTCGTTAGCGAATTTTGCCCGTTTTGTGAGCATAGCGACCGTTTCGGAGCTCTGTCTGAGCGAACGCAGTGAGCGAGTTAGCGGAGGAACGGTCAATAGGCGGCGGAGCAAAACGGGAGAAAATTCGCGTGAATGCGTTTACGCATGGCGGGGCGGGGGCTTTCGGACTTATTGATATTTACTGTGCGATATTGTTACTTCCCTATCGGCTCTTTCGACGGTACTCCCGCTTTCCGCGGATATTTCTTCGCCGTCTTAGCAATCTTATCAATCATCACCAGGGATCGGTCTGCATCTGCCCCGGTCAGTTCGAAACGGATCACATCTGTAATGCTGCCGCCAAGGCTTTCGATCGCTTTGGTTCCCTGCTCCAGCTCCTCATCTATTTTACCGGATTTATACGGAATAAATGCACCACCCACTTTTACGAATGGCAGGCAATATTCCGATAAGGTTGCTGCGTTAGCAACTGCCCGGGAAACACAATAATCATAATGCTCACGGTATTTTGCATCCCGGCCAAAATCCTCTGCTCTTCCATGAATTGTTTCTACGTTCTGAAGTCCCAGCTGGCTGATCACTTCGTTTAAGAATTTGATTCTCTTATTTAAGGAATCCAGCAAGGTGATCTTCAAATTCGGAAATGCAATTTTTAACGGAATTCCCGGAAATCCTGCTCCTGTCCCTACATCAATAGCAGATGCTTTTCGGCCATCCTGAAGCGGCACTGCTTTTACAAGTGCCAGGCTGTCTATAAAATGTTTGCTTACCACTTCTTCCAGCTCTGTGATTCCAGTCAGGTTCATGACCTTATTCCATTCTACCAATAATTCATAATAATGATAAAACTGCTCCATCTGCTGTTCGGAAAGCGTAATCCCCAGCTCCGTGGTTCCCGCCTTCATTTTATCCACAAAAATCTGTTCCATAATCCCTCCTGTGTGGAATTTCGGCAAAGTCTGCCTCTTATAACTGTTTTATACGGAATTTTCAGTTGCATTACATATCGCGGATATACCAGTAATACGTCCGTTGATTCAGAAAATTGTTACTGTTCACACATTGCGCAAACAACAACAATATCCCTTAATCCTTTACTTACTATATCGCATCTGCTCCAGATGAACCAGAAGCACAGAAATATCTGCCGGGGATACTCCGGAAATACGGGATGCCTGTCCGATCGATGATGGTTTGTACAGGTTTAGCTTCTGCACCGCCTCTTTGCGCAGACTGTTTACCGTACTGTAGTCGAAATCCGGATCCAGTTTTTTCTTCTCCAGCTTCTTAAACTGCGCTACCTGCTGCTGCTGCCGCTTTAAATATCCTTCATATTTAATATTTATGTTAACCTGTTCTGCAGTATCGTATGGCAGTTCTGGCCGCTTCTCATCAAGTTCAGTTAACATAAAATAATCTAATTCTGGTCTGCGCACAAGCTCTGCGAGTGTTGCACCTGTCTTTAAAAGCGTGCTGTTATGTGCTTCCAGAAACGCCTGTACTCTTGGATTGGCACCTACATATGTTTTTTCCAGACGCTCTGCCTCTGCCTGAATGTCTTTTTCTTTCTGAAGA
The DNA here is from genome assembly GCF_003480105.1 of Clostridium sp. AM42-4. Taxonomy (NCBI): domain Bacteria; kingdom Bacillati; phylum Bacillota; class Clostridia; order Eubacteriales; family Clostridiaceae; genus Clostridium; species Clostridium sp. AM42-4. The sequence continues at coordinate 17,530 of NZ_QUIK01000020.1, read as the reverse complement.
ACCCTTGCATAGGTTTCATCATCGACAAGGCCGATCTCATGGCCGATTCCCCTTAAACGCAGGTCTGCATTATCCTGACGCAGCAACAGGCGGTACTCCGCACGGGAAGTCATCATACGATATGGCTCATGGTTCTCTTTTGTCACAAGATCATCGATCAAAACGCCGATGTACGCCTGGGAACGGTCCAGAATAACTGGCTCGCGTCCAAGCACCTTCATAGCGGCATTTACCCCCGCCATAAAGCCCTGCACTGCTGCCTCCTCATAACCGGAGCTTCCGTTAAACTGGCCACCGCTGAACAAACCGCTGATTGCCTTAAACTCCAGAGAAAGCTTTAACTGGCGGGCATTGATGCAGTCATACTCAATTGCATAGGCGTTGCGCACGATCCGCACATGCTCCAGCCCCGGTACCGTCCGGTACATGGCATACTGCACATCCTCCGGCAAAGAGCTGGACATACCGCCCAGATACATCTCATTGGTGTAAAGTCCCTCCGGCTCAATAAATACCTGATGACGTGTCTTATCTGGGAATTTCACTACCTTATCCTCAATGGACGGGCAATAGCGCGGCCCGGTTCCTTCGATCGCACCGGAGAACAGCGGAGAGCGGCCAAGATTATCACGGATGATCTGATGTGTCTCCTCATTGGTGTAGGTCAGCCAGCAGGAAACCTGTTCCTTCTGTACGGACTCTGGATCTGTAGAGAAGGAAAACGGGACAACCCGCTTGTCACCAAACTGCTCTTCCATCTTGGAAAAATCGATGCTGCGGCGGTCTGCACGGGCCGGGGTTCCGGTCTTAAAACGGAACATCTCGATGCCGTTAGCGATCAGGGAATCGGTCAGATGGTTCGCCGGCTGCAGGCCATTCGGCCCTGTTGCATTGCTGACATCGCCATAAATGCAGCGTGCCTTCAAATAAGTTCCGGTGGCCAGTACTACTGCCTTTGCGTGGTAAACTGCCCCGGAATAGGTCTTCACACCGGTGATCTTGTGATCCTCCACAATAATTTCAGATACCTCTGCCTGACGGATGGTCAAATGGTCCGTGTTTTCCATGGTATGACGCATCTGTCTGCTGTAATCCTGCTTGTCTGCCTGCGCACGCAGGGAATGGACTGCAGGTCCCTTAGACTCATTTAACATCTTGGACTGGATAAAGGTCTTATCTATATTTTTTCCCATTTCTCCGCCCAGAGCATCCAGCTCGCGCACTAAATGTCCCTTGGAGCTTCCTCCGATATTCGGGTTGCAGGGCATCAGGGCAATACTGTCTACACTGACGGTAAACACGATCGTCTCAAGCCCTAGTCTTGCACAGGCCAGCGCTGCCTCACATCCGGCATGCCCGGCACCGACAACTACAATATCATACGATTCTTCTAAGTATGGCATATTCTTAATTCCTTCCAGCTAATCTTTCTTACCAGGGAACTGTCTCATCCTCCCACAGTTCCTAAAGCATTCCCACACAACTTAGTAACTTTATTTTCCCATACAGAACTTACCAAAGATCTCATTGACCAGATCATCCTCCACGGCTTCCCCGATAATGGTTCCAAGCTGCTCATACGCGTCCATCAGGTCAATCGTCAGAAAATCCTCCGGCATCTGGTTTTCAATACTCTGCTTTACCATATACAGACTGTTTAATGCATTCTGCAGTGCAGTCTTATGGCGTACATTTGTGATCAGGATCTCATCGTTAAAATCAATGCTTCCCTCATAAAACAGATTCTGGATCGTTTTTTCCAGTTTGTCAATACCGGTCTCCTCTTTCGCTGAGATGGAAATAACCGTCTTGCCAGTCTTCTCCTGCAGCAGTTCTTCGCTGATCACCGTCTCCAGATCTGTTTTGTTTAGCAGCACCACAGCTTTGCGGTCACGGATCAGCTCCATGATCTGGGCATCGTTTTCATCCAGCTCTCTCGATCCATCCACAACATAAATGATCAGATCCGCCTCATCTGCTGCCAGCTTTGCCCTGCTGACACCGATCTGCTCCACCACATCGTCTGTCTCCCGGATGCCAGCTGTGTCGATGATGTTCAGGCTGATACCATGCATGCGAATATGCTCCTCCAGCGTGTCCCGCGTGGTTCCTGCAATATCTGTTACAATTGCACGTTCTTCCCCAAGCAGTACATTCATTAAGGAAGATTTTCCCGCATTTGGTTTTCCCAGAATGACCGTACGGATTCCCTCAGATACCACTCTTCCGCTGTCTGCGGAACGCACCAGCTTTTCTATTTCCCCAGTCATAGTATCCAGCTTTCCAGACAGCTCCTCCTCGTATCCATCCAGGGAAATATGCTCCGGATCGTCCAATGCCGATTCAATAAAAGCGATCTGGTACAGGATCCGCTCCCGTAAATCTTTCACCTTTTTTGATACAGAGCCCTTCAGCTGGCTGACGGAGCTTTTCACTGCGTAATCGTTCTGAGCATTGATCACATCAATGACTGCCTCTGCCTGGGACAGATCGATCCGCCCGTTTAAAAATGCCCGCTTGGTAAATTCTCCCGGCTCTGCCGGTCTTGCTCCATATTTAATTACTGTCTCCAGTATTTTTTTCATCACTAAAACACCGCCATGGCAATCAATCTCCACCGTGTCTTCTGCCGTATAGCTGTGCGGCCCCCGCATCAGCATGACCAGCACTTCATCCAGCATCTCGTCCCCATCGTGGATCATTCCATAGTAGATCCGGTGCGATGGCGCTGTGTTTAAATCGAAATTTCCTTTTTTACTCTCAAAAATCCGGCTTACAATCGGAACTGCCTGGTCTCCGCTTACACGGATGATTCCGATTCCGGAACTGCTCATGGCCGTTGCAATGGCCGTGATCGTATCTGAACTTCTATCCTTCAGCATAATTTCCTCCGACCCGGTCTGCACTGACCGGTCCATCCATAAATATAAAAAACGAAAAAGCGGATGCCAGGTGGTGGCCGAACCACTACCAGACACCCGCCTGATGCTTTTCCTTATGCACTACCTGCTGTTCACGTGTACGTGTCCAGCTTTTCTTATGCCTCAGCTTCTTTCACTGCAGCCTCTTTTTTCTCTGCAGCTGCTTCTGCTTTCGGCGCTTTGTTTTCTGCGTTTCTTCCTCTTCCACGGTTATCGCGGCGGGAACCATAACGCTCTTTTCTTCCATTTCCCGCCGGTACCTCTTTCTTTAAAGAAATGACAACATGGCGGAACGGATCTTCACCCTCACTTCTTGTCATAACGTATTTATCGTTCTGAAGTGCGGAATGAATGATTCTTCTCTCATACGGATTCATCGGCTCTAAGGATACCGGATGCTTGGTCCGCTTTACCTTGTAAGAAATATTTTTCGCCAGATTTTCCAGCGTCTCTTTTCTTCTCTCGCGGTAATTCTCTGTATCAAGCTTTACACGTAAATAGCCTTCGGTCTCCTTATTTACAACCAGGCTTACCAGATACTGTAAGGAATCCAGTGTCTGGCCACGTTTTCCGATGAGGATTCCCATGTCATCACCTTCCATGGAAACCAGAAGCTCCCGGTCGCTGGCATTGTATACTGTCTCGATGGAAACCTGCATTCCCATCGCGCCAAATACCTGCTCCAGGAATTCCTTCGCTGCTTTTTTTACAGCATCCTCGTTGATCTTTACAGAAGCCTTCTTCGGCATTTCCTCAGAGGCAGCTTCCTGTGCTGTCTCCGGTGCAGCTACTGCCTCATGCTTTGCTGCCGCTTTTTCGGAAACCGGAGCCTTCATTGCAGGTGCTGCTTCTGCCTTCTTTGTTTTAACAGCTTCTGTCTTTCTGGCCTCTTCTGCATTTCTGGCAGCCTTGGCCTGCGCAGCCTTCTTCGCTGCTTCGGCAGCTTTTTGTGCTTCCGCCTTTTTCGCTTCCTCAGCCTTTTTCGCTTCAGCAGCTTTTTGGGCCTCCAGCTTCTTTGCCTCAGCCAGCTCCTTCTCCTCCGCCTCACTCATCACATGGGCACGGATGATACAGGGTTTCTTACCAAAGATGCCAAGCAGACCAGCGCTCTCCTTCTGTACAACTTCATAATGAAGATGCTCACTGGTCGTCTGCAGTTCAATCAATGCTTTTGTGATTGCCTCGTCCAATGTATTGGCAGAGATTGTAATCTTCCCATCCATGGTGTTACCCCCTTATTTATTATTGTGTTTTTCGTTATATCTGGCAACCATGTTTGCCTTAGATGCCAGACTGCCAGGCTTCGCATTCTTATTATAATAGCTGTTAGCCTGCTCTACCTGCTTTTTGGTCTTCTCGATCTTCTCGGCACGCTCTGCCTCTTCCTTCGCTGCAACAGCCTCCATATGTTTCAGGCTTGCAGTCGCATTCTGGTTCACCTTCTGAGGCGGAAGACCTTTTTTCGCGCGTTTCTTGTTTGCCTTCTCCACATTCTTGCGGATCAGATCATCCATATCCACCTTATTCAGGTAAGAATTTACGATCAGCTGCTGCAGAAGCTGGAACGCACTGCTGGCTACCCAGTAGATACCGATCGCTGCCGGGAAGGTAAAGCAGAAAAATACAGACATAAGCGGCATGGTAACGTTCATGCTCTGCATCATCTGGGAGCCCATATCTTCCTCATTATTCTTCTTCGGCTGGGATGCCATCATCAGCTTGGTGCTGGCGTACTGGGTTAAACCTGCCAGAATCGGGATCAGCCATGCCAGGTTCGGCACAAAGCTTCCGTTAAACGGGTTCGATGACAGGTTGATACCAAGGAAGGTGTTCATCTTCTCGATAGTAGCCGCATTGTCTGCAATGACAGATGCTGCACCCGGGAATGCCTGCGCTAAATCTCCCCACTGTGCCGGATTCAGCTTATAAAGGATATCGACCATTTTATTGGCCAGCGCCTCACCGCTTACCCCGGTCAGATCTCCGATCGGGTTCACTCCTGTTAATGCGATATTGTGGTCAGTCGCAAACTGCAGCAGGCTTGCTGCTGCTCCCTCAGTCAGGGAAGACACGGAAGAAGTTCCGGTCAGTGCATAAACCACATTTAAAAAATGCTCCTTTACCGGCATAACATAAGCCGGAATACAGTAAATCACGCGGTACAGTGCAAACAGAATCGGCATCTGGATCACAAGCTGGAGACATCCTCCAGTCATGGACGTGCCGTATTTTTCATAAACAGCCTTCGTCTCCACGTTCATCTTCATCATGGAGTCATTGTCTTTCTTACCCTTGTACTTTGCCTGGATCGCCTGCAGCTCAGGCTGCATGACAGCCATCAGCTTGGATGCCTTCTGCTGCTTGATCGTCAATGGGAACATCAGTACTTTCACAACTAAGGTAAATAAAATAATAGATAAACCAATGTTCAGGATACCAAAGGAATTGGTAAACTCAACCAGTATATTCAGGATCCAACCCAGGATCTGGGAAATCGGACCAAGAATCGCCCCATGAACCTTCGTTAATACTAAGTAATCCAATGTGCTACCTCCTCATGTGTTACGGAACTGGGTCATAACCGCCTTCTGCCCATGGATGACACCGGAGTATCCTCTTCACAGACAACCATAAACCTTTCACCACGCCGTACCTGGTAAGTGCCTCAATGGCGTATTGGGAGCACGTCGGCGTGTAAATACAGTGAGTTCTTACTTTTAACGGGGATAAAAAAATCTGGTACCCGCGTATCATTAATATAAGAAGCTTTTTGATCAGATCCATAATCCTGCTTATCATATTCTCACTTCGATTCTCTTATAATGTTATGCAGTCCGCACAGGTGCATAAATGCACGTTCAATTGTCTTGTAATCTGAGTCTTTCGCAGCAGCTCTCGCTACCACAACGATGTCTAATCCTTCTTCCAATGTGTCCCGGTTCAGCCGGAAACTTTCCCGAACCAGACGGGCCAGATGATGTCTCACCACGCTGTTTCCAACCTTTTTACTGACCGATATTCCAATACGGGACTGCTGCCCCCCGGTCTTTTTTACATACATGACCAACTGTCTGTTGGCATAGGATTTCGCAGTGCGGTAAATTGCCTGGAAATCAGAATTCTTTTTAATACTCGGAAATCGTTTCATCTTCTATTACCACCATACCACTACTTTTTCATCTGGTAATACAAAATACAAAAGGTCACAATTTCTTGTGACCTTCAATTCAATGATTCATTAAGCGGATAATTTCGCTCTTCCTTTTGCTCTTCTTGCAGCTAATACTTTTCTTCCACCTGGAGTACTCATTCTAGCTCTGAAGCCATGAACCTTAGATCTCTGTCTATTTTTCGGCTGGAAAGTCATCTTCATGTTGCGGCACCTCCTTTTTTACATCGCTTATTTGATTGAACACATTACGACTATTTTAATTAAACATCTTCTCAATTATATAGAAAACATGCGGGTTCGTCAAGCCTTTTCTTAAAAAAGAATCCGCAGGAAATCCACAAAAAATAAAGGATCTCCAAAGACCTCCCACACACAACCTGTTGATATTGTGAATAAGTTATCCACAACTTGTGGATAAGTCTGTTGATAATTTTCACAAAACGGCTAAGATTTTTCGGTTTTCATTGAAAAACAGCCGTTTATGGTATACAATGTTTCTAGATTGGGTGCTCTCGCATATCCACAAACAGGCCCATTTTTTTCCACATACACTGTGGATAGCTTACGCCGGATTTTAATTCTGATCATGGCCGCACAGCAACCACCCGTATAGATTAAGTACAGGAGACTGAAAGAATGTTAGAAACACTGAAAGAAAAATGGAACGACATACTGAAATATTTAAAAGAAGAATATGAGATCTCCGATGTCTCCTTCGATACCTGGCTTCTCCCATTGGAGGTCTATGCCTTAGAGCAGCCGGGAAACATCGTGAAGATCATCGTTCCGGATGCCAATTTCCTCGGATATATTAAGAAGAAATACAGTGTCATGCTGAAAGTATCCATTGAAGAAGTTACCGGCATCAAGTGTGATACGGTCCAGTTTCTTGTGGAGGAAGACATTGTTCCGGAACCGGCATCTGCAAACCAGCTGATTCAGAATAATACCAATACGGTAAGCCCGGCCACCCTGCAGAACGCCAACTTAAACCCGAAGTATACCTTCGATACCTTCGTGGTCGGTGCCAATAACAACCTGGCACATGCTGCATCCCTGGCTGTTGCCGAATCTCCGGGAGAGATTTACAACCCGCTTTTCATTTATGGAGGCGTAGGTCTTGGAAAAACGCACCTGATGCACTCCATTGCAAACTTTATTTTAAAAAACAACCCGAAAGCCAAGATCCTTTACGTTACTTCCGAGAAGTTTACCAATGAGCTGATCGATGCGATCCGTAATAAAAACAACATTTCCACCACGGAATTCCGCGAAAAATACCGCAACAACGATGTACTTCTGATCGATGATATCCAGTTCATCATTGGTAAGGAAAGTACCCAGGAGGAATTTTTCCACACCTTCAATGCACTTCACGAGGCCAAAAAACAGATCATTATTTCTTCTGATAAACCTCCGAAGGAAATTGAAACCCTGGAAGAACGCCTGCGTTCCCGTTTCGAATGGGGCCTGACGGTCGATATCCAGTCTCCGGATTACGAAACCCGTATGGCAATCCTCCGCAAAAAAGAGGAAATGGAAGGCTACAATATAGATAATGAAGTAATTAAGTATATTGCGACCAACATCAAATCCAATATCCGTGAGCTGGAAGGTGCCCTCACCAAGATTGTTGCCCTTTCCAAGCTGGAAAAGAACCGTGAGATCGACATTGAGCTGGCTGAAAAAGCACTGAAAGACATCATTGCTCCGGGTGATAAGCAGGAGGTTACCCCGGAATTCATCATCCAGATCGTTGCCGATCATTTTAACCTTACCCCGCTCGACATTATGTCCGCAAAGCGCAGCAAGGAAATCGTTTACCCGCGCCAGATCGTCATGTATTTGTGCCGTACCATGACAGAAACCGGCCTGCAAAATATCGGTAAAGCTCTGGGCGGCCGTGATCATACCACGATCCTTCATGGCATTAAGACCATCAGCGCAGACCTGGAGAAGAATCCATCTCTCCAGAATACGATCGATATTTTAAAGAAAAAAATCAGTCCTCAGTAAATTAGTTAACATAAAGCTTAGCTTGGTTGACATAAAACATGCCACAGCCCCCTTTTCCAGTTATACACATTTTTCTGTGGAAAAGCAGTGGATTCCCTGTGGGTATTCTGTGGACACTTTTCAAGACAATTTTTTCCATTTTTCCACTTGTGGATAACCTCCCAGTCATCCAGAAGATTCAGGAGAGTTTTCAACAGTCTTATTCACGCCCGGAAATCCTTTTATTTTCTGGGCTGAACAGGCTTTTACACAAATCCACATCCCCTACTACGATTACGACGGAATTTTATTTTATATATCTTTAAAAAGACTTTGAACCGACAGAAAGGAAGTTATCAACATGAAGCTCGAATTTAAGAAAGACTCTCTCTTAAATGGAATCAATATTGTATCCAAGGCAATTCCATCCAGAACAACCATGTCCATCCTCGAGTGCATTCTGATTGATGCCGACACCAATGAGATCAAGCTTACCGGTAATGATATGGAACTGGGAATTGAGACAAAAGTAGAAGGTTCCATCCTCGAACGCGGTAAAATTGCACTGGAAGCAAAGCTTTTTTCTGAAATTATCAGAAAACTTCCAGATGGCGATACGCCCGTATCGATTACTTCTGATAATCATTTTAATACGGTCATTGAATGTGAGAATGCAGTATTCAATATCCAGGGCCGGGACGGCGAAGAATTTTCTTATTTACCTTATATTGAGCGGGACCAGCATATCAGTCTGAGCCAGTTTACCTTAAAAGAAGCAATCCGGCAGACTATTTTCTCCATCTCTCCAAATGACAGCAATAAGATGATGGCGGGCGAGCTTCTGGAAGTGAAAGATGATTTTCTCAAGGTGGTTTCCCTGGACGGACACCGGATCTCCATCCGCAACATTCAGCTAAAAGAACATTATGATAACCATAAGGTTATAGTTCCGGGTAAGACACTTTCTGAGATCAGTAAGATCCTGACAGGTGACAATGAAAAAGAGGTTCTTATTTATTTCAGCAAAAATCACATTTTATTTGAATTCGATGATACTGTAGTGGTTTCCCGCCTGATCGAAGGCGAGTACTTTAAGATTGACCATATGCTTTCCAGCGATTATGAGACCCGTGTAAAGATCAATAAACGTGATTTTATGGATAATATCGACCGCGCGATGATCCTGATCCGCGACAGTGACCGCAAACCGATCATCATGAATGTAGAAGATAATAATCTGAACATGAGGGTGAAGTCCGCATTCGGTTCTATGAATGCCAATGTTCCGGCACACAAATCCGGTAAAGATATCATGATCGCATTCAATCCGAAATTTTTGCTGGATGCGCTTCGTGTCATTGACGATGAGGATGTGGAGCTTTACATGATGAACCCGAAGTCCCCATGCTTTATCAAGGATGAAGAAGGAACCTATATTTATCTGATCCTGCCTGTAAACTTTATCAATGAAGCATAAAACCATGAGGGCACCAGGGTGCTATAAAGCATCGGTAAAATCCGTTGCTGTTTGCGCAAAGCGTGAACAGCAGCGTACAAATGGATACGAAACAGAGCAAACAGAGGTTTAGAGAGGAAAATTATGGAAATCATTAAACTGAGAGATGAATATATCAAGCTTGGCCAGGCCTTAAAGGCAGCTGGTCTTTGCGAATCTGGCGTCGATGCCAAGTATGCAATCGAGGACGGACTGGTAAAGGTAAACGGAAATGTAGAGTACCAGCGTGGCAAAAAACTTCACGACGGCGATGAAGTAACTTTTCAGGGAGAGACTATCCGGATTACATTATGATCATAGAGTCCATTGAGCTTCAGAATTACCGGAATTACGATCAATTACATATGGAGTTTTCTCCGGGCACCAATATTCTTTACGGGAACAATGCCCAGGGAAAGACGAACATTTTAGAGGCAGTTTATGTCTGCTGCACCACCAAATCACACCGCGGCAGCAAGGACCGGGAGATGATCCGGTTCCAGAATGATGAATCCCATATTAAGCTTACGGTGCGCAAGCGGGATGTCCCGTACCGCATCGATATGCATTTAAAGAAAAATAAGGCAAAGGGTGTGGCGATCAACGGGATTCCGATCCGGAAAGCCAGTGAGCTGTTTGGGATTGTGAATGTGGTGTTTTTCTCACCGGAGGACTTAAACCTGATTAAAAACGGTCCGGCGGAGCGGCGCAAATTCATTGACCTGGAATTGTGCCAGTTAAATAAGCTTTACGTGCACTCTCTGGTATCATACAACCGGGTCCTGCTGCAGAGGAATAAGCTTCTGAAAGAGCTGTTCTTTCATCCGGAATATGAAGGAACCCTGGATGTGTGGGATATGCAGCTAGTCCAGTATGGAAAAGAAGTGATCCGCTTCCGGGAAGAATTTATCGGACAGCTCAATGAGATCATTTCTGAGATTCACCAGAAGCTGTCCGGCGGAAAAGAAAACTTAAGGATCGTGTACGATCCCAATTCCCAGGCAGAGGAGCTGGAAGCAGGCATTGCCAGAAGCCGCAGCCAGGATGTGAAACAGAAGACAACCCTGGTGGGTCCGCACCGGGATGACATTGGTTTTTACACCGGTGATATCGATATCCGGAAATTTGGTTCCCAGGGACAGCAGCGCACTGCGGCGCTGTCGTTAAAGCTGGCAGAGATTGAGCTTGTAAAAAAGCTGGTGCGCGATTACCCCATCCTTTTACTGGATGATGTTCTTTCTGAGCTGGACGGGGAGCGGCAGAACCATCTTCTGTCTGCGATTGATCATATCCAGACAATGATCACCTGTACCGGATTGGAGGATTTTGTAAATAACCGTTTTCAGATGGATAAGCTGTTTTGCGTGGTAAACGGAACCGTGACCAGTGAAAACTGACGATAGATAAGCAATAGAGATATTTTTGACTAGGAGGAAATAACATGAGTGCAGAATACGGAGCAGACCAGATTCAGATCCTGGAAGGGCTGGAAGCGGTCCGGAAGAGACCTGGTATGTATATTGGCAGCACTTCGTCCAGGGGACTTCATCACCTGGTTTATGAGATTGTAGATAATGCGGTAGATGAAGCTCTGGCCGGTTACTGTGACAGAATTGACGTCACGATCCATGAAGACAATTCCATCACGGTACTGGATGATGGTCGCGGCATTCCGGTCGGCATTCAGAAAAAAGCCGGTATTCCTGCGGTAGAGGTTGTCTTTACGATCCTTCATGCCGGCGGCAAATTCGGTGGTGGGGGATACAAGGTATCCGGCGGTCTGCATGGCGTAGGCGCGTCGGTTGTAAATGCTCTCTCTACCTGGCTGGAGGTACGTGTTTACCAGGATGGCAAGATCTACCAGCAGCGCTATGAGCGTGGTAAGGTGATGTATCCGTTAAAGGTAGTTGGGGAATGCGATGCGGACAAACACGGAACCGAGGTTCATTTCCTGCCAGACCCGGAAATTTTCGAAGAGACCGTATATGATTTCGATATCCTGCGTATCCGTCTTCAGGAGACTGCGTTTTTAACCAAGGCATTAAAGATCACTCTGCGGGACGACCGGGAAGAAAAGAAAGAAAAAGTATTCCATTATGAGGGTGGTATCCAGGAATTTGTTACCTACTTAAACAAGGGCAAGGCAGCGCTCTACGATAATGTGATTTACTGTGAAGGCACCAGAGACGGTGTGTTTGTTGAGGTTGCCATGCAGCATAACGATTCTTATACCGAGAACATCTATACCTTCGTAAATAACGTAAATACCCCGGAGGGTGGTACCCATCTGGCTGGTTTAAAAAATGCGCTGACCAAGACCATCAACGATTATGCCCGCAAGAATAAGCTGTTAAAGGACAGCGAGCCGAATTTAAGCGGTGAAGATATCCGTGAGGGCTTAACTGCGATCGTCAGCATCAAGATCGAGGAGCCACAGTTTGAGGGCCAGACCAAGCAGAAGCTTGGAAACAGCGAGGCCATGGGAGCGGTAAACAGTATCGTCAGTGAGCAGCTGACGTACTTCTTAGAGCAGAATCCTGCTGCAGCCAAGACCATCTGCGAGAAATCTGTTCTGGCCCAGCGTGCCCGTGCCGCAGCGAGAAAGGCCCGTGACTTAACCAGAAGAAAGACTGCATTAGAGGGAATGGCACTTCCGGGCAAGCTGGCAGACTGTTCCAACAAGGATCCGGAAAAATGTGAGATCTTTATCGTAGAGGGAGACTCCGCAGGCGGTTCTGCGAAGACAGCCCGCTCCAGAGATACCCAGGCGATCCTGCCGCTGCGCGGTAAGATTTTAAATGTGGAGAAGGCAAGACTGGACAAGATCTATGCCAATGCGGAGATCAAGGCGATGATCACGGCATTCGGAACCGGAATCCATGACGATTTCGATATTTCCAAGCTGCGTTATCACAAGATCATCATCATGACCGATGCGGATGTAGACGGAGCCCATATCAGTACCCTGATGCTGACCTTCTTATACCGCTTCATGCCAGAGCTGATCAAGCAGGGGCATGTATACCTGGCACAGCCGCCGTTATACAAACTGGAAAAGAATAAAAAGATCTGGTACGCTTACAGCGATGAAGAACTGGCTTCGATCATCAAAGAAGTGGGACGAGACAATAACAATAAAATTCAGCGTTACAAAGGTCTGGGAGAGATGGATGCAGAGCAGCTCTGGGAGACCACCATGGATCCGGAGCGCCGTATCCTGCTTCGTGTCAACATGGACGACGATGTGGCATCCGAGCTGGATCTGACCTTTACCACCTTAATGGGTGACCAGGTTGAGCCGCGCCGTGAGTTTATCGAGGCAAACGCAAAATATGTACAGAATCTGGACATCTAACTGGGCAGTGCAAGGCTTTGGGCAGCAGGCAGCTGTTCATGGCCTACAGTATTCTGCAGGATGCCGGACGGATATGCAACCGTAACAATGAGACAACAAGGAGAACAATATGGAACCAAATATTTTTGATAAAGTTCACGATATAGATTTGAAATCCACGATGGAAAAATCCTATATCGACTATGCCATGAGCGTTATCGCGTCCCGTGCCCTGCCGGATGTGCGGGACGGTTTAAAGCCGGTTCAGCGCCGTGTGCTTTATTCCATGATCGAGCTGAATAATGGACCGGATAAGCCACACAGAAAATGCGCGCGTATCGTCGGCGATACCATGGGTAAATATCACCCGCATGGTGACAGCTCTATCTATGGAGCTCTTGTAAATATGGCACAGGAATGGTCTACCCGTTATCCGCTGGTGGACGGGCATGGAAACTTTGGTTCCGTGGATGGCGATGGTGCGGCTGCGATGCGATATACCGAGGCCCGCTTAAGCAAGATCTCCATGGAGATGCTGGCTGACATTGGAAAAGATACCGTTGATTTTATACCGAACTTCGATGAGACCGAGAAAGAGCCGGTTGTGCTCCCGGCCCGGTATCCGAACCTGTTAGTGAACGGTACTACCGGTATTGCAGTTGGTATGGCAACCAACATTCCGCCTCACAATCTGCGTGAGGTCATTGGTGCTGTCGTAAAGCTGATCGACAACCGTATCGAGGAAGACCGCGACACAACCCTGGAAGAAATTTTAGAGATCGTAAAAGGCCCGGACTTTCCGACCGGAGCAACGATCCTTGGAAAAGCAGGCATTGAGGAAGCCTACCGCACCGGACGCGGCAAGATCCGGGTACGTGCAGTATCCGATATCGAGACGATGCCGAACGGTAAGAGCCGTATTGTAGTGACCGAGCTTCCGTATCTGGTAAACAAGGCAAGACTGATCGAGAAGATCGCAGAGCTGGTCAAGGAAAAACGGATCGACGGAATTACTGATCTGCGCGATGAGTCTGACCGTCAGGGTATGCGCATTGTCATTGAGCTGCGCCGTGACGTCAACGCAAACGTGATCTTAAACCAGTTGTTAAAGCATACCCAGCTGCAGGATACCTTTGGTGTCATCATGCTGGCTCTGGTCGATAACCAGCCAAAAGTATTAAATCTGCTTGAGATGCTGACTTACTATCTGCGTCATCAGGAAGATGTTGTTACCAGAAGAACAAAATACGATTTAAATAAAGCAGAGGAGCGTGCCCACATCTTACAGGGCTTGCTGATCGCCTTAGACCACATCGATGAGGTCATCCGCATCATCCGTGGTTCTGAGAATGTCCAGATTGCAAAGCAGCAGTTGATGGAGCGCTTCGGACTCAGCGATGCCCAGTCTCAGGCAATCGTAGACATGCGTCTGCGTGCACTGACCGGTCTGGAACGGGAGAAGCTGGAAAACGAATACAAAGACCTGATGGCAAAGATTGAGGAGTTAAAGGCAATCCTGGCAGATGAGAAAAAGCTGTTAGGCGTGATCCGCGAGGAAATCCTTGTGATCTCTGACAAGTACGGCGATGACCGTAAGACTGCCATTGGCTTTGACGAGTTTGATATGTCCATGGAGGATCTGATTCCGAATGAGAATACCATCGTGGCGATGACCAAGCTTGGCTACATCAAGCGCATGAGCGTCGATAATTTCAAGAACCAGAACCGCGGCGGTAAGGGAATCAAGGGCATGCAGACGATCGATGAAGATTACATCGAAGACCTGCTCCTGACCAAGACTCACAATTACATTATGTTCTTCACCAACAAAGGCCGCGTATACCGCCTGAAGGCTTACGCAATCCCGGAGGGCAGCAGAACCGCCCGCGGAACTGCGATCATCAATCTTCTGCAGCTGCAGCCGGAGGAGAAGATCACGGCGATTATTCCGGTGAAGGAATACCATGAGACCGATTATCTGTTCATGGCAACCCGCGGCGGCATGGTCAAGAAGACTCCGGTAAAGGAATACGAGAACGTCCGCAAGAACGGTCTTCAGGCAATCGTGCTGAAGGAAAATGATGAGCTGATCGAAGTAAAGGCAACCGATAATACGAAAGATATCTTCCTGGTAACGAAGAAGGGACAGTGCATCCGCTTCCATGAGACCGATGTGCGCGTAACCGGCCGTGTATCCATGGGTGTGATCGGTATGAAGCTGAATGAAGGCGATGAAGTAGTCGGCATGCAGATGGATACCCAGGGTGAAAAGCTTTTGATCGTTTCTGAGAACGGTATGGGCAAACGGACCCCGATCGAGGAGTTCACGGCACAGAACCGTGGCGGTAAAGGTGTGCTCTGTTACAAGATCACCGAAAAGACCGGTGATATCGTAGGTGCAAAGCTGGTACACGACGATCATGACATTATGATGATCACGAACGAGGGCGTTGTGATCCGTATTTCCGTAGAGGATATTTCTGTAATCGGCCGGAACACTTCCGGTGTCAAGCTGATGAACATCGATCCGGATTCTGATATCCGCGTAGCAAGCATCGCGAAGGTGCGGGATGACGGAGCAAAATCCGAGGGAGATGGAATCGAAGATCTGGAACTTTCCGAACAAGAAACAGATCAGCAGGAATAAAGAACAGGGTCTGGTCCTTGTAAGAATAAAATTAAAAGGCAAGTAAACGAGGATGCTGCCGGCTGTTTTCCCTGAAATAAGAGGGAAGGGCAGCTGGCAGCATTTTTAGGTTCCATAGGAAATATAGATTTTCACATTTAATAGGAGATGGTCAGAAGATGATAAGAACAGTAAACGTAAGTGAAATTACAGCTGCAGTAAAAGAAATGTGTATCGAAGCCAATCATTTTTTATCAGAAGATATGGCAGAGCGGATGAAGCTGGCAGTAGAGCAGGAAGAATCACCGCTTGGAAAACAGATTTTAAACCAGCTGCAGGAAAACCTTAAGATCGCAGGTGCGGATATGATCCCGATCTGCCAGGACACCGGAATGGCAGTTGTATTTATCAAGGTAGGCCAGGATGTGCATTTGGAAGGCGGCAGCCTGACCGATGCCATCAACCAGGGCGTACACGATGGTTATGTAGATGGCTTTTTGAGAAAGTCCGTTGTGAAGGATCCGATCTTAAGAGAAAATACGAAGGATAATACTCCGGCTATCATTCATTATGAGATTGTGGAGGGTGACCGTATCGATATCACGCTGGCACCAAAAGGCTTTGGCAGTGAGAATATGAGCCGCGTCTTTATGCTGAAGCCGGCAGACGGAATCGAGGGCGTAAAGAATGCCATTCTGACGGCAGTAAAGGATGCCGGTCCGAACGCATGCCCGCCTATGGTTGTGGGTGTAGGAATTGGCGGCACCTTTGAGAAATGCGCCATCATGGCAAAGCATGCCCTGACCAGAAATCTGCATGAGCATTCCGAGGTTCCTTATGTAGCAGACCTGGAAAAAGAAATGCTGGAGCGCATCAACGGATTGGGAATCGGACCGGGAGGCCTGGGCGGACGTGTAACAGCATTATCCGTGAATATCGAGACCTATCCAACCCATATTGCCGGACTTCCAGTTGCAATTAATATCTGTTGTCATGTAAACCGTCACGCACACCGTGTATTATAGAAGGAGATTCCTATGGACAGAAAAATTCAGGTACCGATCAGCAAAGAAGATGCAAAAAGTCTGAGAGCAGGGGACTATGTATACCTGACCGGAACGATTTATACCGCAAGAGATGCTGCTCATAAACGGATGCAGGAAGCACTGGATGCAGGAAAGTCGCTTCCCATTGATATGGAGCGCAATGTCATTTATTATATGGGACCTTCACCGGCCAGGGAGGGCAGACCGATCGGCTCAGCAGGACCGACTACCGCAAGCCGCATGGATAAGTATGCTCCGAAATTAATTGATCTGGGACTCGGTGCCATGATCGGAAAGGGAAAAAGAAGCCAGGCGGTGATCGATGCGGTCGTAAGAAATAGCTGTGTTTATTTTGCTGCAGTCGGAGGCGCAGGTGCACTGCTTTCCAAATGCATCCTTTCCTCCGAAGTGATCGCGTATGATGATCTGGGAACCGAGGCAATCCGCAAACTGGAGGTAAAGGATTTTCCTGTGATCGTTGTCATTGATTCAGAGGGAAATAACCTGTATGAAACCGCAATCCGCTCTTATTCGCGTGCTGCGCAATAGCAGCGGGATCTTGCCGATGCTGTGCATTTCAAACCGGCAAGATCTGCTGCGAAATTTTTTTGAAAATGTTGTTGACAAAGTGGAGTCCGTGCTATATAATAGGCAATGCGTCTGAAAACGTAAGTTGAAGCGCAAGATCATATGGAATTATGAAATTCGGAGAAATACTCAAGAGGCCGAAGAGGCGCCCCTGCTAAGGGTGTAGGTCGGGCAACCGGCGCGAGGGTTCAAATCCCTCTTTCTCCGCTCTATTCCAGATGATTCTTTTTTTCTCTGAAAGACAAAAAAGTCTGGAAAGAAAAATAAAAAAGTTGTTGACAAAAGCGAAAACATCTGATAAGATATAACACGCTGCTGAAAACAGCAAAGCGAATCTGAAAAGATTCAAAAAG
>NZ_QUIK01000002.1:290688-291298 GCF_003480105.1 Clostridium sp. AM42-4 | reverse complement strand
TATGACACCCTTTACAGCCATGTGCTGCGGAAAATCCGGGAATGTGCCAGAGCTGCCCTGATGGACGGGGAAGCGGTTGCCGACCGCCTGACCAATACCTGTGAAGCCGAGCAGCGGGAACAGCGGGAAGCAATGGAACGCTCCCTCACAAGGGACGAGGAACGGATTGAGGTTCTGGACAAAATGGTAATGCGGCTTTATGAGGATATGATTGCAGGGCGTATCAGTGAGCAGAATTTCAACACCATGCTGGAAAAGACACAGACCGAGCAGACGGAGCTTAAAACAAAAGTGTCCGAGGGCAGAAAGCGGCTGTCCGATGAAGTCCAGCTTGCCAATGACGCAAAACAATGGGTGGAAGCCATTCAGGAATACGCCAACATCACAGAGCTGGACGCAGCCACCCTCAACCGCTTAATCAAAGAAATCGTCGTGCATGAGCGCATTGACGAAGATAAAACAAGACACATTTCTATCGAAATTCATTTTAATCTCAAACCCATCCCAGAGGTGGAACAGGTCACTGCCTGACCTGTCCCGCCGGGACGGTTCTCTTAACAACACCATATAGATTTTTTGTACGCCGCCGCCCGCCATCGAGCAGAGTTTT
>NZ_QUIK01000002.1:248561-290678 GCF_003480105.1 Clostridium sp. AM42-4 | reverse complement strand
ACACCATATAGATTTTTTGTACGCCGCCGCCCGCCATCGAGCAGAGTTTTACACCTAATTGGGGATAAAACAGCTCATGGCTGGCGGCGGTGTTGCCCTCATCGGCACCACCCTTGTACCTCTGCTCTCCGGACTGTTCGGTTAATCACAAAACAAGGAGGTAATCGCCTTTGGACAGCATACTCCAACAGATCACAGACTGGCTGAAAGAAATGCTCGTTTCAGCTATTATGGGAAATCTGTCGGGGATGTTTGAGTCCGTCAACAACCAGGTTGGCGAGATAGCAACCTCCGTTGGCATGACCCCGGCGAATTTTTCGCCGGGTGTCTTTGCCATGGTACGAAACATCTCCGAGTCAGTGATTATCCCAATCGCAGGCTTGATTCTGACCTTCATTGCCTGTTATGAGCTAATTCAGATGATTATTGACCACAACAATCTGGCAAATTTTGAAACCTGGATCTTCTTCAAATGGGTGTTCAAGACTTTTGTTGCGGTCATGTTAATCACAAACACATTCAATATCACGATGGCTGTGTTTGATGTGACACAGCACGTTATAAACGCAAGCGCCGGTATCATATCCGGAAATACTGCCATAGATGCTTCGGCATTGGAAACAATGGAAGAAACGCTGATGGCAATGGATTTGGGTCCTTTGCTCGGCTTGTTCCTGCAATCCTTTATCGTGCAGGTCACGATGTCCGCTTTGGCAATCATCATCTTTGTGATCGTCTACGGTCGAATGATTGAAATTTATCTGATGGTCAGCCTTGCCCCGATTCCGCTTTCCACTTTTGGAAACAGAGAACAGAGCAATATCGGACAGAATTATCTGCGTTCGCTGTTTGCAATCGGATTCCAGGGATTCCTGATTATGATCTGCGTGGGCATTTATGCGGTGCTGATTCAGTCTATCGCATTCAGTGATGACATCATCGGTTCTATCTGGGGTGTTATGGGCTACACCGTCCTTTTGTGCTTCACCCTGTTTAAGACTGGTTCGCTTGCGAAGGGTGTATTCAGCGCTCACTAAGGGAAGGAGGAAATTGTTTGGCAGCGTATATTCCCGTACCTCGTGACCTGACGAGGGTAAAAACAAAAGTGTTCTTCAATCTGACGAAACGGCAGTTACTTTGCTTTGGTGCGGCGGCGCTCATCGGAGTGCCGATTTTCTTTCTGGTCAAAGCAACCGGAAATGTGAGCCTTGCAGCACTGTCCATGATGATCGTCATGTTACCGTTGTTCTTTCTGGCAATGTATGAAAAGGATAGTCAGCCGTTGGAAGTGGTTGTAGAACACTTCATTCAGACCAAATTCGTTCGTCCCAAGGTTCGCCCTTATCAGACGGACAACTATTATGACGCTTTGATGCGTCAGTACAAACTGGAAAAGGAGGTTGAACGAATTGTTTTTCAAAAAGAAGCCACAGGCAAGAAACATCAAAATGCCTGCAAATCTGAATCGGAAGCAGCAGCGAGAAATTAAAGCTGTTGTGGAACGGGCAAAGAAGGACAACGGTATTCCGCAGACTGCACAGCAGTCCATTCCCTTTCAGAGAATGTTCCCGGATGGCATCTGCCGTGTCACTGACAGTTATTACACCAAGACCATTCAGTTTCAGGACATCAACTATCAGCTGGCACAGCAGGAAGATAAGACTGCCATCTTCGATGAGTGGTGCAGTTTCCTGAATTTCTTTGACAGCTCCATTCACTTTGAGCTTTCCTTTATGAACCTGAGTACCGATGCTGAAAGCTTTGAAAAGAGTATCCGTATCCCGTTCAAGAAGGACAGCTTCAATCCCGTCCGTGCCGAGTATAGCCAGATGCTGAAAAAGCAGTTGGCGCAGGGCAACAACGGCTTGACCAAAACCAAGTACCTGACATTCGGCATTGAAGCCGAATCCATGCGGCAGGCAAAGCCGAGACTCAACCATATCGAAAACGATCTGCTCAATAACTTTCGGCGTTTGGGTGTCATTGCCACTACCATGAACGGCAAAGAGCGGCTGCATCTGATGCACTCTATGTTCCACATGGGTGATAATGATAAGTTCTTCTTCGATTGGAAGTATCTTGTGGAATCCGGGCTGTCCGTAAAGGACTTCATTGCTCCGACGGCGTTTGCCTTTAAGACCAACCGCACCTTCCAGATGGGCAGTATCTTCGGTTCGATGTCTTATCTGGCAATTACGGCATCAGACCTGTCTGATCGTATGCTGGCGGATTTTCTGGATATGGAATCCACGCAGATCGTGACCATGCACATCCAGTCGGTTGACCAGACTGCGGCGATTAAGACCATCAAGAGAATCATCACCGAGCTTGACCGTTCCAAAATCGAGGAACAGAAAAAGGCTGTGCGTTCTGGCTATGACATGGACATTATCCCATCTGACCTTGCTACCTATGGTAAAGATGCGAAGTCACTTCTGAAAGAATTGCAGAGCCAGAATGAGCGAATGTTCATGGTGACATTTCTGGTGCTGAACACCGGGCGCACCGAGCAGGAACTGGAGAACAATGTGTTCCAGGCACAGAGCATCGCCCAGAAGCATAACTGCAATCTGCGTCGTTTGGATTTTCAGCAGGAATCCGGACTGATGAGCAGCCTGCCTTTGGCACAAAACCTGATTGAGATTCGTCGTGGCCTGACTACCAGTTCCACGGCTATTTTTGTGCCTTTCACCACGCAGGAGCTGTTCCAGAATGGTGGAGAAACGCTCTATTACGGGCTGAATGCTCTGTCGAACAACCTTATCATGGTGGACAGAAAGAAGCTCAAGAACCCCAACGGACTGATTCTGGGTACTCCCGGTTCCGGTAAATCCTTTTCCGCAAAGCGTGAAATCACCAATGCGTTCCTGGTTACGGATGACGATATTATCATCTGCGACCCCGAAGCGGAATATGCGGCTCTGGTTCACAAGTTCAATGGTCAGGTGGTAAAAATCAGCTCCTCCAGTACCAACTATATCAACCCTATGGACATCAACCTGAACTACTCTGAGGATGACAACCCGGTAGCACTGAAAGCTGATTTTATCCTGTCCCTCTGTGAGTTGATTATGGGCAGTAAGGATGGCTTGCAGCCTATCGAAAAGACGGTTATCGACCGTTGTGTGCATCAGATTTACCAGAGATATTTCGACAATCCTGCCCCTGAGAATATGCCGATCCTTGAGGATTTGTATGATGCCCTTCTGAAACAGGACGAAAAGGAAGCCCACCATGTAGCGACCGCCTTGGAAATCTATGTTAAGGGTTCTCTGAAACTGTTTAACAACAGAACCAATGTGGATATTCAGAATCGTCTGGTGTGCTTCGACATTAAGGAGCTGGGCAATCAGCTGAAAAAAATCGGTATGCTGATCGTTCAGGATCAGGTCTGGGGGCGTGTAACTGCCAACCGTTCTGCCGGTAAATCGACCAGATATTATATTGACGAGTTCCATCTGCTTCTGAAGGAAGAACAGACGGCAACCTATTCCGTAGAAATCTGGAAGCGATTCCGTAAATGGGGCGGCTTGCCGACCGGTATTACTCAGAATGTCAAAGACCTGCTTCGTTCCCCGGAGATTGCCAACATCCTCGAAAACTCTGATTTCATCTATATGCTGAATCAGGCAAGCGATGACCGAAGTATTCTGGCACAGCGGTTGAACATTTCGCCGCATCAGCTGTCCTATGTAACCAACTCCGGTGAGGGCGAAGGACTTCTGTTCTATGGCAATGTGATTCTGCCGTTCATTGACCGATTCCCGACAGATCTGGAACTGTATCGCATTATGACCACGAAGTTAAACGAGGTGGCACAGGAAAAGGAGGCGTAATGTATGGCGAAAAGACCTACACGACTCCGTTTTACCGAAGATGACCTTGCAGATTCTCATGTGAAGAAAGCTGCCGACCGTGCAGATAAGGCGGTTGATAGGGCTGAAAAAGCGGCAGACAAATTGGCTTCTAAAAAGGCAAAGCCGAAGCTAAAGCTGGAAACAGATGCAGCCGGTTCCCGTAAAGCAAAGCTCCGTTTTGAAAAAGCGGAGTTTACGGAAATCGAGCGCCCATCTGTGGCAAAGCACATGGCAAGCCGTGGTGCCGCAGTCACGCTCACATCCAAAGCACATCGGGCGGTGTCAGAATATGAGGATGATAATATCGGCGTTCAGGCTGTGCAGGAAACGACCAAGGCTGTTGAATCCACTGTCTATACCGTCGATCATGCCGTTTACAGTCACAAGCTGAAAGCCTACGACAAGGCGGAAAAGCTGGTTGAGAAGTCAGATAAAGCAAATGTAAATGCCCTGTATGAGAAGTTCAAAAAGGACAACCCCGATGCCGGTTCCAATCCCTTTTCCCGTTGGCAACAGAAAAGGGCAATCAAGAAAGAATATGCTGCCGCCAAAGCCGGTAAGAATACCGCTTCGACAACGGCTTCTGCATCTAAGGGTGCAGGCAAGGCAACGGGCAAAGCAGCTCAGGGAGCCAAGAACATCACAGAAAGAGTAACGGAGTTCTGCACCACACACTCTAAAACGATTCTGTTTGTTTTGATTGCCGGACTGCTTTTTATGATACTCTCAGGGATGTTCTCGTCTTGTTCGGCTATGTTCCAAGGCGGCACACAGATCATTCTGGGAACTTCTTTTACTGCAAAAGAGGAAGATATTATTGGTGCGGACAATGATTACAAGGCTTTGGAAGCTGCGCTCCGCAATAAAATCAATAATATCGAGCGTACTCATAGCGGATATGACGAGTACCGGTATGACCTTGATGAAATCAACCACAATCCTTATGAGCTGGCGGCGTATTTGACGGTGAAGTTTGAGGATTACACCAGAGATGAGGTGCAGGCTACCCTGCAATGGCTATTTGAGCAACAATATGAGCTGACCCTGACGGAAGTAGTAGAGATTCGTACACGAACAACATCTTCTACTGATCCCGAAACGGGAGAGACAACAACAGAGGAAGAAGATTACGAATATTATATTCTGAATGTGAAGCTCAGAAATAAGGGCTTGAACAGTGTGATTTCAAATTCCGGCTTGTCGGAAGATGATATGGAGCGATATAGAATTTTGCTTCAGACAAGGGGCAACAGACCGGATATTTTCGGAAATGACATTTACGCCACCCCTGGCGGCGAGTACACCGATTATGATATTCCGGGCGAAGCGCTGACAGACACAAGATTTGCCAATATGATTCGGGAAGCTGAAAAATATCTGGGATACCCGTATGTGTGGGGCGGCAGCAGCCCGTCTACCTCCTTTGACTGCTCCGGATTTGTTTCCTATGTAATCAATCACTGCGGAAACGGTTGGAGTGTTGGTCGTTTGACCGCAAACGGTTTGATGGGCGTATGCGACATTATCCCGAAAAGCTCTGCCAAACCGGGAGATTTGATTTTCTTCCAAGGCACTTATGATACCTCCGGTGCATCACACGTTGGTATCTATGTTGGCAATGGTATGATGATCCACTGCGGAAACCCCATTTCCTACGCTTCTATCGAATCGAATTACTGGCAACAGCATTTTTACTGCTTCGGCAGAATCAGAAACTAAAGGAGGGATGGCGATTGAGTGCCAAGTTAGACAGAATAGGTGCAGACCTTGAAAAAGCCCGTAAGAAACGGGCAGAATGGGATGCTAAGGTGAAAGACCTGGAACGCAGATACCGTGAGGAGGAAAATTCCGAAATCCATGAGATGGTTCATGCTGCGAACCTGAATCCCGAACAGCTTTCCGAGCTGCTCCGTATGTTTGCTGCGGATATGGCTCCGAAGCCTGATACGATCAATACTATGAATGAGGAGGAAACGCAGAATGAGATTTAAGAAAATTGGAGCCGCATTGCTGGCGTGTGCAATGTGTTTTGGCGTGTTTTCTACAACGGCATTTGCCTATGTAGATGAAAGCGTAGCGACTGAAGAACCTGCGGTCGAAGAAAAAGTTCCCGAAACAGAGCCGGAGGAGCCGATGCTACCGCTTACTCCCGACGGCAATCTGACTTTGGTTGATGACGCTGGCTCGCCTACGAAAAGCGGAAAGCAGTTCATTACCGCTGTAACCAAAAACGGAAACTACTTCTATATCATCATTGACCGTGATGATAAGGGCGAGGAAACCGTGCATTTTCTGAATCAGGTGGATGAAGCCGACCTGCTCAAGCTGATGGACGAGGAAGAAGTTGCAGAGTTCACCAAGCCGGTTGAGGAAACAAAGCCGGAAGTAGTTGAAACAGTTCCTGAAATTACAGAACCGACACCGGAGGAAAAGCCGAAATCCACAAATATGCTCCCGGCGATTCTTACTCTGATTGTGCTTGCCTGTGGTGGTGGATTCTTCGTATTTAAGAAAGTCCAGGAAAAGAAGAAGGCACAGGAAGCGGCAAAGCCTGACCCAGATGCTGATTATGTGGACGATGACGAGGACTATGGGTACGATCCGGAGTTTGAGGACGACGATGAAGATAGCTCCGTCGATGAAGATGATAATGAACCTGTGTAAACAGGATAGGCTTGATGCCTGGGGCAGCCTTCGGGTTGCCTTTACATAGTTTCCGCTTTCAAAAAATAAAAAAATTTGCGTTTTTGAAAGTGACATCTTGCATATACTATTAGCAGACAGTATAATAAGTACAGCGAAGCGGTTTCGAGAAATGAAAAAACTTCAATTTTTGAAAGCGGGTGACTATATGAAAACAATCACGAGAGCAAAATATCTCGATAGAATCATTGAACTGAATGGTACTCCTGACATCAAGATCATCACGGGCATTCGTCGATCTGGTAAGTCCAAATTGATGCAGGCGTATATTGCGTATCTGAAAAGCAATTTTGAAAACATCAATATTATCTTCATCGACTTCATGGATTTGGCGTATGAAGAAATCAAGGAATACCATGCCTTACACGCCTATGTGGAAGAACATTATCAGGAAGGAAAAACGAACTACCTGTTTGTAGACGAGGTTCAGATGTGTCCCAAGTTTGAGTTGGCAATCAATAGCCTGTACTCTAAGGGAAAATACGACATCTATGTAACAGGCTCTAATGCTTTCCTGTTGAGTGCAGATCTGGCAACTCTGTTTACCGGACGCTATATTGAAATTCATGTGTTTCCTTTCAGCTTCCAGGAATATTGCCAGTATTATGATGATATTAGTGACAAAGATAAGCTCTTTGATGAGTACGCTATCAAGGGCGGTTTAGCAGGTTCCTATGCTTATAGAACCGAAAAAGACAGAACAAACTATATCAAAGAGGTCTACGAAACGATTGTTACAAGGGATTTGGTACAGAAATATACTCTCCCGGACACTTTGGTTTTACAACGTCTGAGCGAGTTCCTTATGGATAATATCAGCAACCTGACTTCTCCGAATAAGGTCAGTCAGCTACTGACAGCAAATGAGACTCCAACCAATCATGTAACCGTCGGCAAGTACATTAAGTATTTGTGCAATGCTTTTGTATTTTATGATATTAAGAGATATGACATCCGAGGTAAGAAATACCTTGAAAGCTCTGAAAAGTTCTATTTGTGTGACAGCGGTATTCGATATGCAATACTGGGAAGCAGAAATATAGACTATGGCAGAGTATATGAAAACGTTGTTTGTATCGAGCTTCTTCGCCGTGGATATGATGTCTATGTCGGCAAGCTCTATCAAAAGGAAATCGACTTTGTTGCTCAGAGAGGTAGCGAAAAGATTTATATTCAGGTCAGCGACAACATTTCCGGGCAGGAAACATTTGAGAGAGAATGCTCTCCTCTGCTTCAGATTCGAGACGCTTATCCGAAAATGATTATTGCCAGAACCAAACATCCCCAATATAGCTATGAAGGAATCGAAATTCACGATATAGCCGATTGGTTGCTACAAGAATAAGCAAGGTGAAATATCTCCGTCATTCTCTTTTGAAATGATGGAGATATTTTTATTATGACGGAGATTGTAGAACAGAAAATTGTATCAGGTTGCAAAAATCCTTTCCGAACTTTTTACATAGCAGTCATGCACTACGGTGTGTGGCTGCTTATTTTTTTGTGAAAGGAGCAGATGCAAATGAAATTAGTTTTGGCTGAAAAGCCTTCGGTTGCACAGAGTATTGCCAAAGTGTTAGGTGCTGCCAAGCGTGAGGATGGCTACTTAGAGGGAAACGGATATGTGGTCAGCTGGTGTGTAGGGCATTTGGTGGAGCTGGCACAGCCGGAAGTCTATGATGCGAAGTACAGCAAATGGGCTTATGCAGACCTTCCTATCTTCCCGATGGACTGGCAGTATGAGGTTTCTGCCGGTACGAAAAAACAGTTTGGGATTCTGAAAAAGCTCATGGCCAGAGAAGATGTTGCGAGTCTTGTGTGTGCAACAGATGCCGGTCGTGAGGGCGAGCTGATCTTTCGGTTGGTGTACCACAAAGCCGGGTGCAGAAAGCCGTTTGAGCGGCTTTGGATTTCCTCGATGGAAGATGTAGCAATCAAGGAGGGCTTTGAAAATCTCAGGTCTGGAACGGAATATGATGCTTTGTATGAAG
Source organism: Clostridium sp. AM42-4 (assembly GCF_003480105.1). Classification (NCBI taxonomy): domain Bacteria; kingdom Bacillati; phylum Bacillota; class Clostridia; order Eubacteriales; family Clostridiaceae; genus Clostridium; species Clostridium sp. AM42-4. The sequence goes on along the minus strand of NZ_QUIK01000002.1, from coordinate 282,127 downwards.
CAGCACTGTGTCGAGAACGAGCCGACTGGATTGTTGGTATTAACGCTAAGGACACCCGCACCCTCACACGAGAATGAATAGGATTTCCTATCATTTCGCATCACGAGAAGTTACATAGTGACATTTACTTGCACTTGCAACGTCCACCAAAAATCGAAAGACTTGCTAATTTCGAGCCAATCGGACGGTGTAAAATCCCTCTGAATTAGCTATCACAGCGTAGTATCAGATGGGATTTGAAATGCTGAAAAACCTTGTATTTCCAAGCATTTTTAAGCATTAGATGCCACTTCCCGATGTCGTATCGGGTCTACTCCTAAGCGCTAGTTGTGGGTTCGATTCCCGCTGGGAACAGTTTTTGCAGCAATGATCGAAACTCTATTTATATTGGGCTGGTCGAAAGACCCGGGTCCACCAAACGGCGGGTAAGACACCCGTCGTTTTTGTTTTTTGGAATTATTGGCTGCCATTTGTTTTTCTGGTGCTGGTCGATGCGGTCTTTATCCGATCTTGACTTAAATAAGGAATGTAGTTAGAGATTTTGGTTGACATATTTTCAGAAGCTAGGTAATCTAATATTAGAGACAGGCAACCTGAGTGTCTGTCAAGCTGTGAAGTAAGGTATTGTGCCAGAGAGCAGTGTCTTATGAGCTTTATAAGGGTTTGACATTTACCACAACCTGGCTAGAGGTTAATTCTCGAAAGAAAATGTTATCATGACTTAATTGGGTGAAGAAGCATAAATTTTCTTTGACTATTTCAAAGCTACAGTGTAATCTAAAAGAGATACTTATAAGGTCGGAACAGAGACCTAAAACCTGTTCCAGTGGTCGGGATGGAGACCGAAAACCCATTCCCATTGCAGGATAAACTGTGAAAAATTAGTAGAAGGATGGCTGTGAAGTCATTCTTCTATTTTACTATATGGAGGTTTGATGGAAGAACAGAAGAGTTTTACACAACGCGTGAAAGAAACATAAATCACAAATCTTGGTCAAAAAAGCATCGATATCCGACCCCATACACGGTATAATATAGGTAATTTAATAAGGAAACAGAATTATCATTGTTATGGTATCGTAAAACTGATTACAAGAAAATGAGCTCCAAGGGAGGAATAAGCATGAATCATGAAGACTATAAAAAAGCCGCAGCCCATTGGAAACCAATCGATGCGGCTTCCGTTAAGATGCCGCAGGAAGAACTGTTTGCGGCAATGGAAACCTATATTCTGACGAACGATACCTGTGCACTCGCCACGGGAAGCGGAAGCCAGATCCGAAACACTCCGATCGAGTATACATACCACGACGGCGCATTCTGGATGTTTTCGGAGGGCGGCGAAAAGTTCCTGGGATTGGAGCAGAATAAGAATGTATGTCTCGCAATCTTTGACAAGTATGCCAGGTTTGCAAAATTAAAGGGAATGCAGGTTCAGGGCGTTGCAGAGATTGTAGAACCATTTTCGGAAGAATATCTGAAAGCGGCAGAGTTTAAGAAAATCCCGATTGAGATGTTAAAAAAGCTTCCGGAGGTCATGAACCTGATTAAAATTGTGCCGGAGCGGATTGACTTTCTGAACTCGGATTTCAAGAAAGACGGATACGGGAGCCGCCAGGAATATGCTTATTTTTGAGAAAAAATCGTCATTTTCTCTACAATATCTCCATAATTTATGCTAGAATGTGCCGTGATCATCTATGCGGCAAGTGCCTATGGTATCAAGACAAAGAAAACGAAAATTCCGGTCGTTCTGATCCTGGTGATCTGCGATCTGATTGAGTTTCCGGTGCTCTATTGCAGCTATGGTTTTTACCGCTTGTCTTATATGGTTCTGGGAATTGTGGCAACAACATTGTTTCTGGAGGATAAATGGCGGATTAAGGGAACCAGTGCCCTGATCTTGTTTGATCTGGTATTCATTGTATGGAGGCAGCGCGACCCGGCTTTCTTTGCTGCATTTGCGGGAAAAGAGAATATGAGCTCGGTGGTTATTACGTTCCTGATCGCAGGCAGCAGTATTCTGATGCTGCTGAGTACTCTTCTCAAGCAGTATACAAGGCAGCAGAAGTGCCTGGAGGAGATGACAAAGAACCTGCGGTGGATGGCGAATCTGGATCCGCTGACCCACCTGTATAATCGCCGCTATCTGACCCAGTATCTGGAGGAGAAGAAGGCGGACGGAGAAAATGCTTTTTCGGTTGTATTGCTGGATATTGATGATTTTAAACAGATCAATGATACGTATGGCCATATGTTTGGAGACGAGGTACTGCAGACATTTTCGGAGATTCTTCTGAAGCATATGAAAGGACACGGACTTGTGATCCGTTTTGGCGGGGAGGAATTTATGCTGGTGTTCCACACGACAGACCAGAATAAGATACAGCAGGTTTTAAACGGCTGTGCGGATGATTTTAAAGAGTATGGGATGTCTTCCAAAGGGAAGCCGCTGACATTCAGTGGCGGTGCTTCGGTCTTTCATGGGGAAGATATGCTGGTCAAGCTGTTCAACTATGCGGATGAGCGCCTGTATCAGGCAAAAAACACAGGAAAAAGACATGTGGTATATGATGTGTAGCAACATAAGATATGCTTATAAAATGATAATGTTGTGATAAAGGGGGATTACCAATGAAAATTGTAATTATTAACGGAAGTGCCAGAAAGGGCAATACCTTAACGGCAATCAATGCCTTGATCAAGGGAGCATCTAAGAATCATGAGATCGAGGTGATTCAGCCGGACAAGCTGCACATCAGTCCATGTAAAGGCTGTGGCGCCTGTCAGTGCTATAAGGGCTGTGTTGACCAGGATGATACCAATTCGACGACTGAACAGATCGCGGCGGCGGATATGATCGTATTTGCGACACCGGTGTACTGGTGGGGAATTACCGGACAGTTGAAACTGGTGATTGATAAGTGTTATTGCCGCGGTCTGCAGCTGAAGGGCAAAAAGACTGGTCTGATCGTTACAGGCGGTGCGCCTGTAAATCATGATCAGTATGATCTGATTGAGAAACAGTTTGCATGTATGTCTGAATACCTGGAATGGGATATGCGCTTTCAGAAGAGATATAGTGCGAATGGGAAAGATGAACTGGCGAAGAATGAGGCGGTAATGAAGGAACTGGAAGAATTGGGGGCTCAGTTGTAACTGCTGCTTACGTGTTTGGCAAACCGCAACGTGTGAACAGTAACCGCCAGGTTAAGATGGCAATATAAATTTTGCATTGCAAACTGACAAGAAAAAATGCATATTGTATAATCAGAATCGTTCATCGGAGGGTGATTTGTTCCATTTAAGTAACCGGGTGATACAGACCCGTTGCTGATGCAGAAACAATAGCTGGATAAGATGGCAGGTTGAAATATCTGCTTTCTTATCCGGCTTTTTTTATTGCATTGCATATCGAAGAAGGTGCTGGTGGCATATCCGCTGATTTCAGAGGAAATTATAGCGTGGAAAAACACGCTCCACAGAATAAAAAATAAATGATCAACATTGGAGAGAAAATTTCATGGAGAGAACCACATCATTTACAGAAGGGAAAATTTTGCAGCCGCTCATCTTATTCGCATTTCCAGTTCTGCTGGCATTGTTTTTGCAGGCGATGTACGGCGCAGTGGACTTGCTGATCGTTGGAAAGTTTGCTTCCTCCGCAGATGTATCCGCGGTATCGACCGGTTCGCAGATCATGACAACACTGACGAACCTGATCAGCAGCTTTGCGATGGGAACCACGATCTTGCTGGGACAGCAGATCGGAAGCGGAAAACGGGAAGAGGGAGGCCACACGGTAGGAACGGCGATTTTGCTGTTTGCGGGAATTGCGGTGGCATTGTCGGTTATTCTTGTGGCATTTGCCCCTCAGGTCAGCCGTGCGATGAATGCACCGGAGGAGGCGTTTCACAAGACTGTGGATTATATCCGGATCTGCGGCGGAGGTATGCTGGGTGTCCGTGTGCCGGTGTCTTATCTGGTGAGTATCCAGCCGAAGACATCTCTGTTTCATATCGGGCTGGCGACGCCGATGTCGTCTGCGCTGCAGCTGGTTTTGTGTGTGGGATTTATGATGTGGCTGAATAAGAAAAGAGGAGGTGCCAGTGGCACCTCCGATGATTAATTTTCTCCGAACAGAATCTTCAATTTTTTCAGGCAGTGGAAGAATGCTGGAAGCAAAAACGCATCTGCAAAGATCCACGCAAGCGGGCTTGCAAAGCACGCCGGAAGGAACCCGAATACCGGAACCAGGCAGAAGCCGACGAGTGACCGTGCAGCCATCTCGCAGACTCCGGCCAGGATCGCAAACGTGGAAAATCCCATTCCCTGGATCGTGAAGCGGACGACGTTGACAAAGGTCAGCGGGATATAGAACATACTGTTTGCGGCCAGGAACGTGGCTACCCTGCCGATGATCTCGGTCTGCCTTGCGTCCATGAAGAGAAGCGCAATGTATTTGCCGCCGAAAAGCAGGACCACAAATGCAATCAGGGAATAGATGATCCCGATCAGACTTGCAGCTTTCAGTCCTTCTTTTACGCGGTCCAGCTTTTTGGCACCGACATTCTGGCCTGCGTAGGTTGCCATGGTACCGCCGAGTGCGTCAAACGGACAGCAGAAAAACATGCTGACCTTGCTTCCAGTGGAAACTGCCGCCACGGCCATGGAACCGAGGGAGTTTACCGCGGTCTGGAGCACAACGCTTCCGATCGCCGTGATGGAATACTGGAGCCCCATCGGGATTCCCATGCCGCAGAGGACGCGGAGCATGTGGCTGTCGGGTTTCCATTCGTCCTGTTTCATATGCAGGATCGGATAATGCCGGATCATATAGATCAGACAGAGCATGGCAGAAATTCCCTGGGAGATGACGGTAGCAAGTGCCGGTCCGCGGACTCCCATGCCGAGCACAAGGATCGTAAAGAAATCCAGGGCGATGTTCATGAGGGAGGAAAGCAGCAGGAAATAAACTGGTGTTTTGCTGTCTCCCAGGCTTCGGATGATGCCTGCGAGCATGTTGTAAAGATAGGTGACAGGAATTCCGAGGAAAATCACGAAAATGTAATCGTAAGCCCCCTGGATGATATCTTCCGGCGTGTTCATCCACTGCAAAATGTTCATGCAGAGGATACCGACGATGGTTGTCATGACTGCGGCGAAGACTGCGGACAGCCAGCCGGAGTTGGCTACGAATTTCCGCATCCCGTTATAGTCTCCGGCACCGAATTTTTGGGCTACCGGGATTGCAAAGCCGCTGCATGCGCCGGTACAGAAGCCGATGATCATAAAGTTGATGGAGCTTGTTGAGCCGACCGCTGCCAGGGCTGATATGCCCAGGCATTTGCCAACAATGATGGTGTCGACCATGTTGTAAAACTGCTGGAAAAGGAACCCGAAAAGCATCGGGATCGCAAAGCTTAGGATCAGCTTCATCGGGGATCCGACAGTCAGGTCCTTGATGTCATTCTTTTGCATAATATCTCCTTGTGTATATTCGTTCGGAAAGTTTCCTGTGATTTATGAGGAATCTCAAATCGGATGTATTATAAAACAAGGTAAAAGAAAAGTACATAGGGCAATTGCAAAAAAATCGGATGTCAGGTAAGCCATGAACCGTGAGCGGTTTGCGCAACGCATGAACTGCAACGAGCTCGGAACACAAAATGAGGTTGCATTTGTGTAAAGAGAACAGCTATAATGATTACACTATAAATTAAGAAAAGAAGTGACACTATGTTTTTTATGATGGGAATTACCGATGGAAGAAAGCAGCTTGATTTTACGCAGACCGTCATCTGCAGTGTATGCGGCAAGTATGGGCGGTACCAGGTCTTTATGACGTATACGGTGTTGTCGTTATTTTTTATCCCATGCTTGAAGTGGAACCGGCACTATTATGTGCAGATGAGCTGCTGCAATACGCTGTATGAGCTTGATCCGGAAATCGGAAAGGCGATTGCGCGTGGGGAACAGGTGGAGATTCTGCCGCAGCATTTGACGATGGTGCAGCAGGGAACCAGTGGATATGGACACCGGCATTGCGATCATTGCGGTTATGAGACAACAGAAGATTTTGAGTATTGCCCGAAGTGCGGGAACCGGTTTTAGAAAAATATGGGCGTCAGATCCGAAAAAGTGGATCTGACGCCTTTTTTGATTGTTAAGCATCCCAAAGCAATTGTTAATGAGTTAATGACAGTAGTTACAGGTCAGCCTATTTCTCAAATTCACCGATCCTACAGCAGCTTCAAAATCTCATCCCGGTCGATCAGGATGCTGCTGATTCCCTCTCCGGAGAGAATCTCTTCGGCCAGGTCCTGCTTACTCTTCTGAAGATTCTGGATCTGCTCTTCGATGGTGTGTTCCGCGATCAGTTCGTAAACGGTTACGGTGTTTTCCTGGCCGATGCGGTGCGCACGGTCGGTTGCCTGGTTCTGGGCTGCCACGTTCCACCACGGATCGTAGTGGATGACGATGTCAGCAGCAGTCAGGTTCAGGCCGGTTCCGCCGGCTTTTAAGGAGATGCAGAATACCGGGACATCGTTTGTGGTGAAGCTTTCAACTAACTGCATAGATGCAGGAACGACAATGGAAAATAATCTTGCGTTTGTATAAAGAAAGTCGCTATAATGAAGATATTATGTGTGAGAAAAGAAGTGCCAGTGTGTTTTTTATGAGGAGAATTAGCGATGGAAGAAAGTAGCTTGATTTTATGCATATAGTCAAGAAAATAACGAATTCGGCATATATAGGAGGGCCATAAATGGAGAAAAAAGATTGGTTTGAACAGCGTTCCCAAATAGAAAAGGAAGTTCTGTACAAATCAGAACTGGAGCATTACAGTGAAAAAATGGTGTTGAATACAGAAAATAGGATTATTTTTATTAATGCCAAATATGCAGCAGAATTTGGAAAACGTCCAGAAGAATTGGAAGGTGTTCTGTTTGATGAATTTATGGCAGAAGCTAAGGATAAGGTCCCTCCAATTTTAGAAATTTCTGATTTTGCTAGTCCGTACATTCCTTATGCAGAACGTTTGCAAAACGATGGTCGTCCAAGGGTTTTCTTACGTGCACCTCTAATCTCAGAGGATAATGTGGTATTAGGGCATATGATCTATGACGGACGTGACTGGCTTCAACGATATCGATCTTTGTTTTTAAAACTTAATGAGATGGAAGATGAGTATCAATACCTGAATCAAAATCAGAACCGGGAAGCCAATGCTCAGTTTGTGGGAAGCAGCCCGGTCATTACGCAATTGAAGCATGAAATTTTGCAGATCGCTCAGATTAATGCTACGCTTTTGATTGAAGGAGAAACCGGAACAGGAAAAGAAGTGGTTGCAAATCATGTTTATCAGGCAAGTAAACGACATGGAAAACCATTTGTAAAGCTCAATTGTGCAGCGGTGCCGTATGAATTAATGGAATCGGAATTATTCGGTTATGAAGAAGGAGCGTTTACCGGTGCAAGAAAGGGTGGAAAAAAGGGGCTTTTTGAGCAGGCAAACGGGGGAACCATTCTTTTGGATGAAATCAACTCACTGAATCTTTCGGCACAGGCAAAGCTTTTGCGTGTTTTACAAGAGCATGTGGTTACAAAAGTAGGAGGCGGAAAACAGATTCCGATTGATGTCCGGGTCATAGCGATTTCTAACCGTCCATTGCAGGAAATGGTGGAGGAAGGAACGTTTCGAGAGGATTTATACTATCGCCTGAATGTGCTTCATATTCAGGTTCCGCCTTTACGAAAACGACTGGAAGATATTCCTGAGTTAGTACATTTATTTGTAGAAAAATGCAATAAAGAAATGGACAAGCATGTAGATACCATAGATCCTAAGATTTACGTTTTATTGAAAAAACAAAATTGGCCTGGAAATGTGCGGCAATTACAGAACTGGATAGAAAGATCCATGGCTACCGTCTGGAAAAAAACGTTGTCACTTGCAAATTTCTATTGGGTAGATACAAATCCGGCAGGAAATGCAGTTGGATTTCCATTAACACAAAAACTGACAGCTTCCGGGAAACAGAATCTTTCGCAGATCATGAGTAAGCTGGAACAGGAGATTATAACGAATACACTTTCTGATTGTGGGGGCAATAAGACACAGGCGGCACAGATCCTTGGGATATCAAGGCAGATGCTTCACAGAAAGTTAAAGGAGTTTCAAGAATAAAAGTCAAGCACTGTAAACTTTATGCTACATAGTAGCGTAAAGTTTACAGTGCTTTTTCTGTTAAGTATTTATCATCTTTTTCTGAAAGTGTGTAACAAAGAGTTTACATATAAGCGACGAATTTGACAGATAAATTGCCGGATAAGGAAGAAAAAAGCGTTCTAGTTGGCTGTATATTGCTTTTTTATTAACAGATTGGCAACTTGGCATAGAAATTGCTTTTTAATAAATTAAAGATAAGCGCGCAAAATTCTTTAATCTAAAAAAGGGGATGAATACTTATGAGTAATGCAAACACCTGCGAGTCGAAGCGCAGTATTAGCTTATTTGCAGCAATCTGTATGATGACTGGATGTATTGTGGGAGCATCCGTTTTCGTAGTGCCGGGCGAACTTGCTGTTTCTGTGGGACCAGCGGCATGGCTGTCTTACGGAATTGGCGCAGTGCTAATGTTTTTTAACTGTTTTATTTTTGCTCAGGTTGGTGCGGTTCTTCCGGTATCCGGAGCGAATTACATGTTGTGTACTGGTACGGTAAGTGGAACCTGGGGATTCTTATATGTTTGGGGCTTTTTACTTAGCAACAGTTTTTTATTCCCAATCATGTCACGAACGGCAGCTACTTATCTCTCTATTTTTTTTCCGGTGGTTGGAAATCATATGACATTGGTCGCAGTTGTGATTATTTTATTTACTGCTGGAATCAACCTGCTGGGAACGAATGTATCTACTAAGATTCAAAATGCATGTGTAGTTTTGCTCATTGCAGTTGTGATTATCTTTTCCGGAGGCGGTATTACCCACGCCGATTGGACACATTTTGAGCCAATGTTCCCAACTGGTGTTATGCCGGTTGTGTTAGGTGCAATATCCACTTATTATGCATTTGCCGGAGTAAACTGCATTATTGAATTATCTGGTGAGATTAAAAATCCAGGTAAGAACATTCCACGTACGGTATTTATTAGTTTTGCAATCGTGATTGTAATGTACATTGGAATGTGCGTAGGTCTGGTAGCGTTGCTTCCGTCCAAAGAATTGAATGTTTCCATGCCGGCTATTGTGGCAGCAGAGCAGATTTTCCCAAAATGGTTTTCTTATTTTATTGCTCTGGCTTCTATTGCAGCATGCTGGACAACCTTAAATTCGGTAATGGCAGCTATGGCCCGTCTTTTGTTTATGCTCGGAGAAACCTCGGTTCTGCCTAGGGTTATTGCAAAAACCAATAAGAACAGAGCTCCGTATGTAGCATATACATGTTTATCCGTTATGGGAATTTTAATGATTCTGTTTTCGGTAACAGTAATGCAGTATGTAAACATCAGCAGTTTTTATTTGCTGTTTGTAGCTTTTCTGGTAGCTTTTGCATCTCTTAAGATAAAAAAAGCGTTTCCTGAGCGTTATGAGAAAAGCGAATATAAGCTGAGAGGAATCTGGTATTATTTGTGGCCATATCTTGCAATCATTTCCGGATTTGCATTTATGTTTTTGCAGGTTCGGGAAGATCCGTTTATGACAGGTGTCTCTATTGTACTTTTACCAGTAGGCGCATTGCTTTATCAGCTCAGAAAAAAACAATTAAAAGCAAGTGGCACAGATCTGGATGAAGAAATAAAAAAGCGTTTATAACAATGAAAAATGTAAGCAATTACAAAATCAGGAAGGAGAAATTTTATGGCAAACAATAAGATTGGAACAATTCGAATGAGAATGGGAACACACGATGCACATTACGGTGGAAATCTGGTGGACGGTGCCAGACTGATCGGTTTGATCAGCGATGCTGGCACAGAATTGCAGATTGCATGGAGCGGTGATGAAGGTCTGTTAGCGGCGTGGCACCATATTGAGCAGTTTGTACCAGTATATATGGGAGACTACATCGAAGTGAGAACCTGGTTTAGCCGCTATGGTAATACCTCCGCAGATCTTGAGGGAGCAGTATACAAGGTAGGAGAATTGGTGGACGGAGGAAAGACCAATGCTGCCCGTATTATTGACCCGCCGATTCTGGTTATGCGTGCATCTGCTACCGGTGTCACACCGAAAGATGTAAACCGTGGACTTCAGGTAGAAAAGCTGGAGGATATTCCGTTTGAACCGGCTGGTGAAACAAAGTGGTGGGAGAAGAAACGTCAGAAATAAAAATCGAGGCTGAAAAACGGAATAGGAAAAGCAAAGGAGACAGCATATGAATGTATTAGAAGGAATTCGAGTAATTGATCTGAGCACCGCATATTCTGCACCGATCGCAACCATGCAGCTGGCGGATTTCGGAGCAGATGTTATTAAGATAGAAAACACTGGAAAAGGGGATGGTGCGCGTACCTGGAATCCGTTCGTAAACGGAGAAAGTCTGGGTTATATGTATGCAAACAGAAATAAGCGAAGCATCACCCTGAATTTGAAAACAGAAGAGGGGAAAAAGGCATTATTTGAGCTGGTGAAAACGGCAGATGTAGTAGTAGAAAACTTCCGTCCCGGAGTAACCAAAAAACTTGGAATTGATTACGAGGTTATGAAGCAGATTAAGCCGGATATCATTATGGCGTCGCTTTCTGGATATGGTCAGACTGGTCCGTATGCCAAAAAAGGTGCATATTCAAATCTGGCAGAGGCACAGAGCGGACTGATGTATTTAACCGGATGGCCGAATGGACTTCCAACTGGATCTGGAGTTGCGTTTGGAGACAGCATTGCGGGTATGTTTTTAGTGCAGGGAATCATGTATGCGTTATTTCATCATGAGCGTACGGGGGAAGGACAGTATATTGATGTTGCCATGGTAGATTCCCTGATCGGATTAATTCAGCATGGTTTTGCCCAGGTAACAGCACTTGGTATTGAACCAGAGCGTATTGGAAATCGTGATCTTTCTGATTATCCATATGATACATTTGAAGCTAAGGATGGCTATTGTCAGCTTGGTAATTCTACTGCGTCAGACTGGACCATGTTTACAAAAGCAATTGGTCATCCGGAACTTGCTTTGGAAGAAAAGTATGACAGTCCGGATAAACGCTGGGATCATGTAGAAGAAATTCATGACATTATTCAGGAGTGGGCATCTCAGTATACCAGAGCAGAAATTGAACAGATTTTTGGTGAATATGGACAGCTTTACTCTCCAATTTTAAAATGCAGTGAGGTTATGAAAGACCCGCAGGTTTTACACCGTGAGATGGTAGTAGATTTGGAGTATCGTGGAACAAAATATAAGGATAAGGGAATTCCGGTAAAGATGAGTAAGACACCGGGGACCATACGCATGATGCCGCCGACTCAGGGACAGCATACGGATGAAGTGTTAAAATCTGTCGGTTATACAGATGAACAGCTGCAGCATATGCGCCAGGATGGGGTTATTCTTTAACGCAAAAATAAAAAAGAAGAGGTGAACAATTATGGGCGTGTTACATTATGATTTCAAAGGAATGCTTTATGACGAGTGGGAATTGGACAAGGCATATATTACGCCGGCAAGAACAATTCGAGAGTCAGATGTAACGGGTTATTGTGCTTTATCCGGAGATTATAATCCGATGTACACAAATGAAATGTATGCTTCAAAAACTACATATAAAAACCCAATTGTTCCCGGAGGACTTACATTTATTATTGCGAATGGGCTGGATTGCCAGACGCTCTGGGTGGATGGAAGCTATATTGGACTGCTGGATCAGCAGATGAGCTTCTTGAAACCGGTATACGTGGGAGATACGATTTATCTCACGATGACTCCGACTGCAAAGCGTTTATCAAGAAAACCAGGACGTGGAATTATAACATACCGTATTTCTGTCTTTAATCAGAAGGAAGAAATGGTTATGGATGGAACCTGGGTTATTTTGATGGCGACTGACCGTGAACATATGGAATAAGGAGAAGATACTTATGGCGATGAAAGATTATGTATTTCCTGGGAAAACCTATGATGAATGGAATGTAGGAGACGAATTTACCACTGGAGCACGAACGATTACAGAAGCAGACATTGTAAATTTTGCAGGTTTATCTGGTGATTGGAGCGCTACCCATACCAATGATGTTTACGGAAAGAGTACGATTTATGGTTCAAGAATTGCATATGGAAATGTAACATTTATTGTTAGTACAGGTTTGCTGGCACAGACGAGAATGTTTGAAGGTACGGCAACAGCGCTGCTTGATATGAAAATCAGTTATCAGGAGCCGGTAAGATTTGAGGATACTATTTACTGCAAGTTAGTCGTAGAGGAAAAACGTCCAAGTAAAACGCCTGGTAGAGGCGTGGTTACGTTCCGTGTATATGTTTATAACCAGAGCGATGAACAGGTAGCAGAGGAATGTCTTGTTTTTCTGATTTCTTCTGAAAAAGCAAGTTTGTAAAAAATCAATTTTTGAGCTTCGCTGTCTGAGAATCTTTCATCAGGCAGCGGAGTTCATTTTATATGGAGAATATCATATGGAATTGATAGAAAAAACGATTGGGCAGTATTTGGAGGAAGAGGCAAGAAATAAAGAAAATCATATGGCAATAGAAGAGAACGCCTGGAGCTGCACCTATGCACAGTTAAATCAGATTGCTGAGACACTTGCGTTTGAGATGGAAAGTTTGGATATAAAAAGGGGAACGCATGTAGGAATCTGGAGCGAAAACAGTGCGGCCTGGGTGTTTGTTTTTTTGGCTTTAATGAAGAGAGGGGCCATTCCGGTACTTTTGAATACCTGTTACAAAGTGGAAGAGATTCGGAAAGTTCTGGACTATTCAGATGTGGAGATCTTATATTATGGGACTGGCTACAAGGATTGTGTCTATGCAGACATGATTGCAGATTTGCATAAAAAATTACCAAGAATTAGATATTTTATTTCAATGAATAAAATGAATGACAGAGTGTGGATAGAAAACCATGAATTAGGGAGCTGCAGTTCGTTTTCAGCAATGAGGGAATTGGTGAATCCGGGGGACACAGCATGCATTATCTTTACGTCTGGAACAACCAGTATGCCGAAAGGTGTCATGCTAAGTCACTATAGTATTGTGAATAATGCGAGGGCCATGGCCATGGCTATGCACTGGAATGCAACAGATAAAATGTGTATTACGGTACCATTGTTTCATTGCTTTGGAATTACTGCTGGAATTGTTGCTTGTCTGGTCAGCGGTATGTGTATGCATATTATTCCGTATTTTCATACGCTTCACGTGTGGGAGGCTATAGAAAACAGTCATTGCAGTGTGTTAAATGGAGTGCCGAGCATGTTTTTGGCACTGATCCGCAAGCAGGAACACAAAAGCAGAACAGGAAAAGATTTGAAATCAGGAATTATTGCAGGTTCTGCTGTAACATCATTGGAGTATAAAGAAATCTGTTCACGCTTTTCTTCAATGCATCTGCAGCCGGCATATGGTCAGACGGAAAGCGCACCATGTATCTCGATAGCGAACTGGGAGGACAGTATAGAAAATAAGGCAACATCGGAGGGGGAGGTTTTAGAGCATATACAGATTCGAATTAATTCACTGGACTACGAAGAAAACGGTCAATCAGGCGTATGTGGAGAAATCCAGGTTCGAGGATATAATGTTATGCAGGGATATTATAAGAAGCCGGAAGAAAACAAGAAAGTGTTTACAGAAGATGGATGGTTAAAGACGGGAGATATCGGATATTTGGATAAATGCGGGAGACTTCGTATAACAGGACGTTTGAAGGAAATGATTATTCGGGCTGGGGAAAATATCGCACCACAAGAAATTGAAGAGGTAATCAGATTATTTGATGGTGTAGATGGAGTTAAGGTAATAGGAATTCCAGCAGAAGTATTGCAGGAAGAAATCGTAGCTTGCATTGTACCAAAGCAAGGATATCCCATATCAAAAGAAGCGCTTCAGGCATTTGTAAGATCCAGACTGGCAGATTATAAAGTCCCGGCACATGTTTTGCAATTTACAGAACTTCCTATGAATGTAAGCGGGAAAATTGATATAAAACAGTTAAAAAAGCTTGTGCAGGAACGGATTTGCATGGGAAAAAAGTAAATATTAGGCAGGAAATATGCAGTGGGGATATTTCCTGCCATTTTTTTGTTGCCATACATCTGAAATGAGTTGTCAGTGCAAAATCTCTTTTCATTTATTGCCCAGCCAGCCCACGGATCTTTTCAATCCCCGGCAGATGCCGGTTCACAAAGGAGATCATTGGCCCGATAAGGATGGCAGATACAATGGTGCCAAGTCCGACGCCGTTTAAGCGCTGGAAGAAAAGGAATGACAGTACGATCGCAATGATGATCAACGTAACATCAAACCGGATCTTGACCTTACCGAATTCGATGCCGGATACGCGGGAGATTGCATGGACAATGCCCTCACCCGGAACCTTGATGACATCAGGAGCAACTTCTACGCTGATCCCGATGGCAAGGATCGCGCAGCCAATCAGTAGGCTTAAGATGCGCAGTGGCAGTGTCTGCGGGTTCAGCCATGCCAGCACGAGCATGCTGATATCAATAAAGAAGCTGAACAGAATGTTGGCCAGAACCTGCAGAAACTGAATCGGGTGAAAATCCTTTTTCAGGATCGCGATCTGCATGACAATGAAGATCATATTAAACAGGAACGTGGTCTGCCCGAAGGTCAGCATGGTGAATTTTAGGCTTAAAACATAAGGAATACTGGAAATCTGGGAGGTGCCCAGGGCGCTTTTGGTGATGAAGGCAACGCCAAAAGAGTTGATGATCAGCCCCAGAATAAAGAAAAAATAGCGTTTGGCAAGTGGTGGCATGGAAAAAGTCCTCCTTTGTAAATTTTTTTGCAGGTTTTTGATAAATTTTGTTTATTGCTGTTACGTTATTATTAAGGATACCACGATTTTATACTTGAAACAATGAACGCATTTACTTTTTTGCGTGGTGGTGTTACTATTTATATTAGGGAATTCTGCGTTTTTGGGGGGAGAATTTGGGTTGTGCATGAGTGAACAGCAATGAAGATAGATTTGGCAGCAGATTCTGCCAGACGCATATGCACAACCAAAAATACGGCTAAGGGGGAAGGAGCATGGCATTGTATACCAAGCATACAGAAAAACTGTATAAAGCAGCCTTATGGGCTGGAAATATCGTGCTCATGCTCGTTGCAGTCGTTGTCTCCCTGATCTATGCGTATCATGTCCGCACTTCGCAGATCGAAGTAAAACAGGCGGATTTTATTTCCACGGTAGAATCCATGAAATCCGTTTCCCAGAATTATCTGGACAGTGAGCGGGGCTATGTGGAAAACTGGGCATTCTACATCAACGACCGGCAGATGACGCGGGAAGAGGCATTGGACTTTTTGCGGTCTATCAACACCAATCCGGGGCGGTATGTTCATATTGTAGATATGGAAAATTTTGATGCCTGGTCGACAAGCTATCCGGCTGGTCATGATGAGATCGATACTTATCACAGATTCCAGGGCGAGTTAAAGGACTGGGAGCAGCTCATGCTGGATGCCATGTGGGAGATGTACAATGGCACAGCGCCGAAGTTTACGGTGGTCGGGCGGTATCAGCTGGATGAAACGGTTTCACCGGCAGTCAGTGTCGGGGCACGGATCACGCTGCAGACGGAAGATGGGACGAAAGATTTTCTGCTGCTGCGGGCCATTCCGACAAATGTACTGCAAAAGACCTGGGTATTTCCGGCAGAATACCAGTCTGCCGAGGTCGGGATCATGACAACAAAAGGCGGTTATGTGATCCAGTCTCCATCCATGAAATCAATTTCGTTTCCGGAATACATTCGGGGCTATAATTTCCAGGATGATTACAACAAAGTGGACAGTTTCCAAAAAGAACTGGAAAGCACCGATCATGGTGTACTCTGCTATAAAAATTTCAGGAATGAGGACTGTCTGTGGTATTATTCGTCCTTTGGTGGCAATTCCAATCTGGATATCCTTGGTGTGATCCGGCTGGATGAGTTGCAGCCGGAGAACGGCACCTGGCTGATCGTAGTCCTGATCTGTGGAACGCTGGCGGCCCTGGTGCTTCTGGACGGACTTTATCTGCGTCAGGTAAACCGCAGACTTCGCAGGACTGCAAAGCTGGCGCAGGAGGCCAGTGAGGCAAAGACCCAGTTCCTTTCCTCCATGTCACACGATATCCGCACGCCGATGAACGCCGTACTTGGCATGATGTCGATCGCAAAAAGCCATGTGCAGGATCCGGAGTATGTGACGCAGTGTCTGGATAAAGCGATGACATCTGGAAAACGGCTTCTGACCCTGATCAACGATGTCCTTGATATTTCCAAAATTGAGAGCGGTCAGTTTGTGCTGACTCCTTCGGAGGTCTTGGTGGAAAAATTTTTTAAAGAGCTGGACGATATGCTGGCACTGCAGATCCGGGAGAAAAATCTGCATTTTACCATTCAGAAAGATGCGCTGCCGCATCCGGTTGTTCTGGCCGATCCAATCCGGCTTAATCAGATATATATGAACCTTCTGTCAAATGCTGTGAAATATACCCCGGATGGCGGTAGCATTACCATGCGTTTTGGGGAAGAGCCGGCAGAGGCGGATAAGAAGCTGACTTGCCTGGTCTTTTGTGTATCCGATACGGGAATCGGCATGACACCGGAATATCAGGACCGGATGTATCAGTCTTTTTCGCGTGAGATCAATACCCAGGTAAACCGGACTTTGGGATCTGGTCTGGGACTGGCGATTGTGCGTCAGATGGTTGATCTGATGGGCGGTACGATCACCTGCGAGAGTGAGGTTGAGAAGGGAACGACCTTTACGGTTCGACTGAATCTGCCAATTGTAGATCAGCAGCCTGTGACAAAGCAGGAGGGACATCTGGAAGATGATGATGTAAGAGGTCTTCATCTGCTGGTTGCAGAGGACAACGAGTTAAACTGGGAAGTGATTGAGATACTTTTGGAAGAATTCGGGGTTACCTGTGAGCGGGTGGAAAACGGAAGGCTCTGTATCGAGCAGCTTTTGGCAAATCCTGCAGGAACGTATGATGCAGTTCTGATGGACGTGCAGATGCCGGAAATGAATGGTCTGGAGGCCAGCCAGCGGATCCGGAACTTAGACGAGGCAGCCCTTCGGAATATTCCGGTGATCGCCATGACGGCAGATGCCTTTGCGGAGGATGTACAGGCCTGCATCTCCAGTGGAATGAATGGCCATATGGCAAAGCCGATCGATACCATCGTGCTTTTGAATTATCTGAAAAAGATAAAAAATAAAATGTTTTAATGGGAGCGTTACGATATGAAAAGTTTTACACACGGTATGGTGACTGCGGCACTGGCAGCATCATTGCTGTTGTCTGGATGTTCGGCAAAGAAAGAACCGGAAACGGGATTTACACCGAGAATGGATAAGGATGCAAAGATCCAGCTGGATATGATCGGTTATTTTGGGAATTTTGAGGCGTTGGATCAGGTCATGAGCGATTTTAACCACTTTTATCCGAATATCACGTATACCTACCAGCAGGTAGGCGGGAGTAATGAGGTGGCATATTTGCAGGCAAATCCCAACGTTGATGTTATTATGACTTCCAGTGAATTATTAACTCCAAAGGATAGTGCACTTGCAAAATATTGCGTGAATCTGTCGGAGGCAGATGTTGATTTCAGTGCAATAGACCCGCAGATGCTTTCTGCATCCTGTATTGACGGCAAACAGCTTACAGTTCCCATGGGACAAAATATTTACGGGATGATCGTGAATACATCCCTTCTGGAAAAAGAAGGTCTGGCACTTCCACAAAATAGAGAGGAATTTCTGGATGTGCTTTCTGCGTTAAAGAAAAAAGGATACAATCCTGTTCAGGGACCAACTGCAAAGGTGTATGCGGAGCTGGTGGCAAATCAGATCTTTTCTGGTCTCTGTGACGGGCAGCCACTGAATAAGGCATTGCAGGAGGGAGACCGGGCAGCAGCCGAAGCGGCTGTTATGCCAGCCGTGGAGCTTGTGGATGAAATTCTTGCGGGCGGTTATACAGATCCTGCGGTCAATGACAGTTACCCGAAGGATAACTATGACCAGGCAATCCTCCGTTTCCTGGAAGGAGATGTGCCGTTCTGGGTATGCAATACCGAAAAGGTCGGCGGAATGAAAAAACGGGAATCCAAATCCGAAGCATTCCAGAAAGAACCATTTTCTTACACGTTTATTTACCCGCCGACCGGGGAGGACGGGGCATACGTTTACCGTGAACCGTGGTGTGGATTTGCGGTGAATAAGGACGGCAGCCATTTGGATTATGCAATGGAGTTCATTCGTTTCCTTTCCACGGAGGAGGAAATCAACAAGATGGCAAACATCAAAGGAGTTCCGTCTGTGGCAAAGAACAGCAGCATCACTGAGAATTATAAACAGGTCCTGGATGCAGAGTCCATTAAGGATGGCAGTGTAAACCTGGGCGAGGTCACGCCGGATATCGTCGAGGCGTGGTATTCCTGTATGACAGGATATGCGGCAGGGGAGTATGTTTCTGCAAAGGATGCGGTAACCGAATTTCTGGATGTGTGTGACCGGGATATGGGGCAGGAGTAAAAATACGGAAAAAGCCCTTTGACTTTTTGAAAAACAGGCAATATAATAGGTGGCGAACGAGTAGCAATAACTGCGTAAATCCAGTTTTTTGCTGCTCGTTCTTTTTATTTATGGAAAAAGAAAGGAACAGGAGGATTTGACGAAATGTCAGAAGGTAACAAAATGAAAGAAATGCCAGTGAATAAGCTCATGATCCAGATGGGAATCCCCATAATCTTATCCATGGCACTGCAGGCTGTCTACAACATCGTGGACAGTGCGTTTGTCGGCAATATGAAAACAGGAAGCGAATCGGCATTGAATGCCCTGACACTGGTATTCCCGGTGCAGATGCTTATGGTTGCGATCGGAATCGGAACAGGCGTTGGAACCAATGCGCTTCTTGCAAGGACACTGGGACAGGGAAACAGCAAAAAGGCAGCAAAGGTCGCAGGCAACAGTCTGTTTCTTGGCGTGATCATTTATGCAGTCTGTCTTTTGTTTGGATTGTTTGGTGTGGGTGCCTATATCTCTTCCCAGACAGTAGACCCGGAGGTCCTTTCCATGGGAATCAGCTATCTGCGGATCTGCTGTGTAGTCTTATTCGGAATCATCTTCTTTTCACTGTTTGAAAAACTGCTTCAGGCAACCGGACGCTCTCTTTATTCTACCATCGGTCAGGTCGTTGGTGCAGTTGTCAATATCATTCTGGATCCGATCATGATCTACGGTCTTGGACCAGTACCGGAAATGGGGGTAAGAGGTGCTGCTTATGCAACAGTCATTGGCCAGGTGGTTTCTGCGGTACTGCTGCTCATCTTCTATCTCAGACTGGATCATGAGTTTGAGCATGATATAAAGTATATGAAGCCGGATATGCGGATCATCGCAGAGATTTATTCCATCGGACTTCCGGCGATCATTGCGCAGGCGCTGATGTCCATTATGGTATATGCTATGAACCTGATCTTAAAATTCAGTCCGTCCGCGCAGACGGCATATGGTCTGTTTTATAAGGTTCAGCAGTTTGTATTGTTCCTGGCATTCGGACTTCGCGATGCCATTACGCCGATCATTGCATTTGGTTACGGAATGCGCAGCAAAAAGAGAATCAGCGATGGCATCAAGTATGGTCTTTTGTATACCCTTGTGCTGATGATCTTTGGTGTAGCGATCACTGAATTTTTCCCAGGCGCATTTGCAACGTTATTTAACGCCGGACAGTCCAGAGAATCCTTTATCGGTGCGATGCGGATCATTTCCATCAGTTTCATTTTCGCGGGAATGAATGTGGCGTATCAGGGCATTTACCAGGCACTGGACGGCGGTATAGAGTCTCTGGTGATTTCCCTTTTAAGACAGCTCATCATCATTCTGCCGCTTGCGGGAATCTTCTCTGTATTTGTGCGGAACGGCCAGGCAGGAGTCTCTTTGATCTGGTGGGCATTCCCGATCACAGAGCTTGTGTCCTGCGTGGTGGGATATGTATTTTTACAGCGGATACGGAAAACGAAGGTTGGTAAATTAGCATAAAGGAGGAAATACTATGGCAAAACGAATCATTACGATCAGCAGGGAATTTGGCAGCGGCGGTCGTTTTATCGGCGAAGAAGTGGCGAAGAAACTGGGAATCGCATACTATGATAAGGATATTATCGGCAAGATTGCGGATCATGCCGGATTATCCCCGGAATATGTTCAGGAAAGCAGCGAATTATCCCCAAGAAAAGGCCTGTTTGCGTATGCATTTACCGGGCGTGACGCAACCGGGAAATCCATGGGGGATATTGTTTATGAGGCACAGAGGAAGGTGATTTTAGATATTGCCGAGAAAGAATCCTGCGTCATCATCGGCCGGAATGCAGACTTCATATTAAAGGACCGGAACGATGTTCTGAATGTTTTTATTCACGGAAATATGCCGGAGAAAACAGAGCGGATCAGCCGTCTGTACCATGTGACAGAGGCGGAAGCTGTGAAGATGATGGAAGATATCGATAAGCGGCGCCGGACAAATTACAACTTTTATACCGAGCAGAAATGGGGAATGGCAAGCAATTATATGCTGGCATTGAACAGTTCAGAGCTTGGATATGAGCACTGCGAAAGCATGATCATAGAGTGTGCAAAGTGACAAGTGCAAAGAACAGGACCGTAAAGGGGGCTTTTACGGTCCTGTTTTAACGATGATAATATTAGCTGTTTACCACACAATCTGCAGAATAATCTGAAGCGCGTAGCATGCAAAAGCCAGCAATACAGTTGGTACAATAAATTTTAATCCTTTCACAAACTCATCACAGCGGCGGTGAAGTTTCACCAGATTTCCATTCACGGTTTCCCGGTACAATGCGATCAGGCGAAGCCTTGCCGCCTCTTCTTCCATTTCTTCGAAATGTTCTTTCCGCATGATATCCGGGTCCATTCGGGTAATCTGCTCGGGCTGCAACAGACGCATGAAAAATACCAGGACAAAAGCATATGCACCCATCACGCCAATGCAGGTTAAAATATATAATACAGAGACAAAAAGCTGCAGTCCATCCTGAGGCTTTTCCAGTTGGGAAAGTCCATTAAACAAGCCAATAATAAATACAAAAAAGAATCCGCAGAATGTAATGGTGATATAGACTTTATTGTCCAGTTTGTTGCTGCGGTCAAACTGGTTTTCATATTCGGTAGTCAGGCTGGTTAATTCCAGTTGGCTTCCGGTTGCAGGATTTTGAGTTGTCGTGTTTGGCATATGTTAGTCATCTCCATTCTTGGATTTTTTCTTGATTTTTCATATAGAGGTATTTATAATAACTATAAAAGAAAACACCCACTCCTGTCATGAGTGCTTTCCTTTTTTAGTATATCATGCGAACATTTGTTTCGCAATCATATTATAAACAATATTGGCTAACAATGAACGAGGGGCGAAAGCTCCTGCAGCCGCCATGCATGGTGGCTGCAGGAACTTTCGCCCCTTTGATACTTACTGTGTGATATGTTTATTCGGCCAGCAGTTTCGCAGTAACCTCATCAAGATGCTCGCGAATCGCAATGTGCTGCGGGCAGACTGCTTCACATTTTCCGCATTTGATGCACTGGTCAGCGCGTTTGCGGCCGTGACTGTCTACCAGCCAGTTCTCCTGGTGCAGGGCACTTGCCTTATCGCCGTAGAGAGTTAAGTAGTTCATGGCGGTAAAGGAACCGGAGATACCGATTTCCATCTGGCATACCTTTGCGCAGTAATTGCAGGTGGTACACGGGATCAACGGGATGCGGTTTAATTCCTCTTGTGCTTTCTTAAGAGTTTCTTTCTGTGCATCGGTAAGACCGGTAAAGTCTTTCATGTAGGATAAGTTATCCTGCATCTGTGCGACATTGCTCATGCCGGACAGTACGGTGATGACTCCGTCCAGGCTTGCAGCAAAGCGGATTGCCCAGGATGCAACCGAGGAATCCGGTTCTGCATCTTTTAAGATCTTGGCAACGGATTCCGGCGGGGTAGCCAGCATGCCGCCCTTGACCGGCTCCATGATGATGACTGGCTTGCCATGCTTTCTTGCTACTTCATAGCAGGCTCTGGACTGGATGGCCGGGTTCTCCCAGTCAGCATAGTTGATCTGCAGCTGTACGAATTCCATTTCCGGATGTGCAGTTAAGATTGCCTCCAGTTCTTCCGGGGTAGAATGGAAAGAAAAGCCAAGATGCTTGATAAGTCCTTCCTGTTTCTTTTCCTGCAGCCAGTTCCACAGATCAAAACGGTCGAAGAACTCTGTGCGGCTTTCTCCGAGGTTGTGGAGCAGGTAAAAATCAAAATAGCCTGCTCCGGTCTGCTTTAAAGAGGTTTCGAACTGTGCGTGAGCCTCCTCTTTTGTCTTGCAGTTGATCCATGCGGCATTCTTGGTAGCGAGCTGGAAGCTCTCACGCGGATAGCGCTCTACCAGTGCCTGGCGAATGGCATCCTCTGAGCCTGCATAAGCCCATGCAGTATCGAAATAGGTAAATCCGGCATCCATAAACATGTCTACCATCTGTTTTGTCTGTTCTACGTCAATCGTCTTTTCGTCTAATTTCGGCAGGCGCATCAGGCCAAAGCCGAGTTTCTTAATATCATGACCCAGATCACTCATGTTCTCATCCTCCTTAGGGCGCTGTTAATGATAATCAATTATATTTTACAACCCGAAGTTGACTTTACGTCAAGGATTTTTTGATAATCTGTCTTCAATATCACCTTTTCAAGTTGCAAGCTGGATAAATAATTCAGCTGTTTCCGGACTCCTGTTGGTTTTGTGGCAGCCTAGATAAAAGATTTGGGAAGCTGGCAGCGGCAGCACCTGGTAATCCAAACTTTTGCAGGCACGACACCATGCATGGGTGAGATATACCCCCTCGTTTTGTGCAACGAGGTCTAAAATTGTGGATAAGTTTGCTGCTGACCGGATTTTTGGTGCAAAACCAAGTTCCTTAAAAAGCCGGTAGAGATTCTGGCTTTTCCAGGCAGATGCAACCTGTTCTGGTAATAGAAAGAACGAGTCATGAAAACAGGAAATATCTGTTGTATTGGAGCAGGACGCGGCATAAAGGAGCACTTGGGGAATCTCGGCAAACGGCTGTATGGATAGCGGATTTTCGGAGCCATAAAGTTTCCCGGAAGCAGAAAAACGGCTCGGGACCAGTGGTGCTGCAGTCAGGATCAGATCGCAGCGTCCCTGCTCCAGTATTTCTGGCAGTTCCGCTTCTGGATAACAGGCAAACTCCAGATGTACTGGCTTGGGCATAGAGGCAGCGGCATCGAGAAAGCGGGTACGAAAATGAGACGGATCGACATCATCCGGATAAGCAATCCGAATGATGCTGATTCCGTCTTTTTTCTGCGCGTTCAGCTTATTTTTTAACAGATCAAGCTGAAAACGACACTGCTGAAAGTAGTCGTGATAAGCCTGGCCAGCCGGGGTCAGGGAAAGTGTGCGGCCGGAGCGGGTAAAAAGGCTGCAGCCAAGTTCTTCTTCTAGCTGCCGGATCTGTTTGCTGATCGCGGGCTGACTCACCGAAAGAACCTGGGCGGCTTCCGTGAAGCTGCCGTGTTTTACGATGGTGAGGAAGTATTGTATTTCCAGACTGTTCATGGATTCTCCTTTGCAGATGGCAGATTAGCCGTTTTCGTGCTTGCGCTGGTGCGGATGTTGGTACTGCTGCAGATTTGTTACTTGTTTTCTATATAATTCCGTATAGTCTCTTCTGATGCGTTGACGGTTCCCTGCACCATCTCTCCCTTGCCGCCGCCTTTTCCTCCAAGTGTTTCATGGAAGGTCTTAGAGAAGGCCTTCAAGTCTACGGATTCGCTTCCGAGAATATAGCGGTAACCGTCTTCGTCATTTCCCCAAAAGATGCTGCAGATGCCCTGGCATTTGCTTTTTCCCTCGTCTACAAACCGGCGAGCCACGTTTTTGTCCACATCTTTTTCAAAAACGAGATAGTTTTCCACATGCTCTGGGAGATTTTCCAGAATCTGCTCCATGGCACGGCTCTGCGCCTGGATCAGTTTTTCTTTCCAGGATTTTGCTTCGTCCTGAAGCCGTTTTACGGCCTGGGCGCTTTCTTCGGGCTTTGCGGACAGCATGCGGGAGATTTCGCGGATGTTACTTTCTTTCATGCGGTAATCTTTTAAGGCGCGGAAGCCGCATACCATGGTCACACGGGTGCCGCCTTTGTATTTGATTGCGTCGATCAGGCGGATGATTCCGACTTCACCGGTCAGCTTTACATGTGGTGCGCAGCAGGCGCAGACATCGTAGCCAGGAATTTCAACAATACGTACCTGACCGGTCAGCTCTTTTTTGCTGCGGTACTCCAGCTGCTCCAGCTCTTCTCTGGACGGGTAGGTGACCAGAATCGGAAGATTTTTTACAACGGCTTCGTTTGCCTCTAGCTCGACGTTCTGTAATTCTTCTTCGGTGAATGTCCCGTTAAAGTCCATGGTGACCAGTTCCTGTCCGAGATGGAAACCTACGTTGTCATATCCGAATGTGCGGTGCACGATACCGGAGACGATGTGCTCTCCGGTGTGCTGTTGCATTTTGGAAAAGCGCTCCGGGTAATTGATATGTCCGTCAACTTCGGTTTCTGGCTCCAGCGGTTTGTCGGTATAGTGGATGATCTGCTCATTCTTTTCCTGGACATCCAATACCTTTGCATTTCCAAGGATTCCGGTGTCGGCATACTGGCCGCCGCCTTCCGGGAAAAATACGGTCTGGTCAAGAATGACCTCGTAGCAGTTCTTTTTTTCGTTCCATTCGCAGGACATTACGGTTGCGAGGCAGCTGTCCTGGTGGCTGTCTTTATAATATAATTTGGTTGTTTCCATAGTCGGTGTTACCGGTCCTTTCTTTGCTGTCATGGTATCTTTCTCATCTTAGAAAATGTTTTTGTCATTTCTTTTGGTTTGGGGATGGTTCGTCTGTATCTGTTTTTAATGCAAACTGGTTTTTCCAGAAATCCAGCAGTCCTTCTTTTTTCATTTTACTAAGCTCTGCCGACAGGGCGCTGCGGTCGACCTCCAGGTAATCTGCAAGCTGCTGGCGGTTGAAGGGAATGGAAAAATTCCGGCTTCCTTCCCTGGCTGCCTGGGCGGAAAAATAGGAGATCAGGCGTCCTCGGATCGATTTTGGAGATGTATGCATGATGCGTTCGGACAATCCGAGATTTTTTCTTGCGGATGCCATGAGCAGATTCCGGATTAGCTGGCTGTGGTGGCTGCAGGTGGTCTGACAGGTGGTCAGTACCCGCCCGATGTCCAGAAACAGAATGTCGGAGTCCTGGTCCGCGACGACATTGACCATGAGCGGTTCGCCGGGAACACAGGCGTAGGTTTCCGCAAAGATCTGTCCCGGTCCGGCATGACCGAAGATACTCCGGTTCCCCAAAAGGTCATCCCGTTCGATGGTCACGCTGCCGGAGAGGACGATTCCGAGGTCCTTCACCAGATCTCCCATATATAAAATGATTTCGCCCTTCTGGAAATGTTTTTCCCTTGCGTAAAAACATTTCATCATTTCGTTTACCTGTTCTGGGGTGCTGCCACGAAACAGGACGGTCTGAGCGAGGAACTGATTATCCATGGCATTTCCTTTCTTCTCGAAAATGTTGTTCTAACAACATCTTTATGAGACTCATTATAGTATAATCTGCCTGTACAAGCAAGAAAACAACAAAAAGAATATTCACATATCGATTTTTTATTAGGAGGAAGAGAACATGGTTCGAAGAGTGATTCATATTGACCAGGAGAAATGCAACGGCTGCGGTATCTGTGCCAATGCCTGCCACGAGGGAGCAATCGGGATTGTAGATGGAAAGGCACAGCTTTTGCGCGATGATTACTGCGATGGACTTGGCGACTGTCTGCCGACCTGCCCGACCGGAGCGATCACTTTTGTAGAGCGGGAGGCGGCTGCCTACGATGAAGCTGCCGTGAAAGCGCATATGGAACGCCGCAAGCAGGAGCAGGCTGCCACTCAGGCATCAGACACACACAGCAGCGCTGTTCAGGAAGCATCTGCATCTACCGGTTGTCCGGGAAGCCGCGCACGTCAGATCGTTCATGAGGAAACCCCGGCATTCACCGGTTGTCCGGGAAGCCGTTCGCAGCAGATCGACCACGCGGAGGAAGCAGCAGAGGCAGCGCAGAATGAGGCAGCAGCACCATTTTCCATGCAGTCCCAGCTGACAAACTGGCCGGTACAGATCAAGCTGGCACCGGTGCGTGCACCTTACTTTAATCATGCACGCCTGCTCATTGCAGCTGACTGTACAGCTTATGCGTATGCAAATTTTCACCAGGAGTTCTTAAAAGGCAAGGTGGCTCTGATCGGCTGTCCGAAGCTGGATGATGTGGATTACAGTGAAAAACTGACCGAGATCATCCGCAACAACGATATCCAGAGTGTCACCATTGTCCGCATGGAGGTTCCTTGCTGCGGCGGTCTGCAGCATGCAGCTATGACGGCGCTGCAGAACAGCGGAAAGTTCATTCCGTGGCAGGTTGTTACGATTTCTATCGACGGAAAGATTTTGGACCAGGCATTCTAAGCAGGTCGCTTTATGGCTGACACTGTGAGAAACGTCTCATTTTAATGAAATTTTTTGGCTCGTTTCCCGGAGTTAACTGTGGCGGCTTTTCCTTGCAAACTGTCTGGTGCAATGATAGAATGAGAGCAGATACGGAACAGTTATAAGTTATAGGCGAGAGAAAACGTTATGACTGTTTTCAGAAAAGTATCACCAGTAACAGATAAACGGAGGAAAAAATTATGAGATTACGCCACATCCGGGGCGCAGAGGAAGCCATTACGAGCAGTCCTTTCGTCATTCAGGAGCCGAAAGAGCATCGTGGCCATTTTAATGAGTTGTTTGGCAATGCAAATCCGATCGAGATCGAGGTTGGAATGGGAAAAGGCAAGTTCATCATGGAACTGGCGCAGAAACACCCGGAGACGAATTTCATCGGCATCGAGCGTTATTCCAGCGTGTTGCTGCGGGCGCTTCAGAAGCGGGAAGAGCTGGAGATTCCCAATATATATTTCATGTGTATGGACGCAAAAGAGCTGGGCGAGATTTTTGCGCCCGGGGAAGTCGAAAAGATTTACTTAAACTTCTCGGATCCGTGGCCAAAGGACCGTCACGCAAAGCGCCGTCTGACTTCACCGGATTTCATGAAGGTGTATGACCAGGTTCTTGCAAAGGACGGCTGTGTGGAATTCAAGACGGATAACCAGGATCTGTTCACCTATTCTCTGGAGGCAATTCCGGAGGCAGGATGGAAAATCAAGGCATTTACCCGAGACCTTCATCACAGCGATATGGCTGAGGGCAATGTCATGACCGAGTATGAGACCAAGTTTTCTGCAATGGGGAATCCCATCTGCAAGCTGATTGCAAGCCGCTAGGCGATGCTGACCGTTGCTGGCATATTGGAGGTCAGGAAATGCCGTGTGCGGCGGAATCAAAAGCGGGCGGACCAAAGCAGAATCTGCAGGATGCAGGCATCTGCGATAAAAATGAGATACTGTCAGGACCGGATATGTGAGTGAATAAGTCAGATCTGCATATACTATCGGTAAAGAAATGCTGCTGTTCATGGGCAGGAATTTCCTGAGTGGAAAATCCCGCTGCTAAGTGCGCCTGCCGCGAACGGCAGCATAGAAACCGGTGATGCATATGTCAATCAAGAAAAAACTGGTCCGCTGTCTGCGCAGTGCTACCTGCGATAAGGAAGCCTTAAACCGCCGCATTTTAAAATGGCGCAAGTGTTTCAAAGAGGTGGAAAAGGAGCTGAACCGCTGCAAGAAATGCTGACATGCGATATGCAGACGAAAATCTGGATATTGCAGCAGTACAGATGGCAGGAGTCAGATAGCATCCGAGACAGATACACAGGGAAACATATAGCGGAAGAAAAGGAGGAACTATACTATATGGAAAGAAAATTTACATCTGAGAATTTTGAAGCTGAGGTATTAAAATCAGAAAAGCCGGTTCTGGTAGATTTTTATGCAGACTGGTGTGGTCCGTGTAAGATGATGGCACCGGCAGTTGAGGAACTGGCAAACGAGCAGGACGATGTGATCGTCGGAAAGCTGAATGTGGACTTCGCTCCGGAGCTTGCCCGTACCTACAAAGTATTCTCGATTCCTACTCTGATTCTGTTTAAAAATGGAGAAGCCGTGGAAAAACGCGTTGGCGTCCAGAGTAAGGCAGAGCTGGAAATGCTGATAAAATAAGGCTTTTTGCCCCATCAAAAGTCGACCGGAAAAAAAATTGAAAAAAATTTAAAAAAAGTGTTGACTTTTGGTGGGACTTAGGATAGAATAATGAACGTGCCGCTGAGACAGCAACAAACAAGCGGGACAGAAAAAATTAAATAAGCGCCTTTAGCTCAGTTGGTAGAGCAGTAGACTCTTAATCTATTTGTCCAGGGTTCGAGTCCCTGAAGGCGCATTATAAAGGCACTGATTTTGCAGACAGAGAGCTGTGGGGTCGGTGTTTTTTGCTATATAGATTTTGCGGCAGCATTAGAACTGAAATTCAGAAAGGGGATACATTCCAATGAAAATCCTGCACAATCTGCTTGGTATTTTATGTGGCTTTGCGCTGATGATCATCTTACTGATTACTTCGATTGAAGCGGTTACTTACT
The DNA here is from genome assembly GCF_003480105.1 of Clostridium sp. AM42-4. NCBI lineage: Bacteria > Bacillati > Bacillota > Clostridia > Eubacteriales > Clostridiaceae > Clostridium > Clostridium sp. AM42-4. The sequence goes on along the minus strand of NZ_QUIK01000002.1, from coordinate 253,223 downwards.
GGACTCCGGGTTATTACGAAGAAGAATATGCGAAATATGGTGTTTTGCAGGATGTTCATATGGAAATGAATGATCTTTTGGATGTTACGGACCAGATGATGGCATATCTGCGTGGAAACCGGGAAGATCTTCATGTCCCGACTGTGGTGGACGGGCAGCCCCGTGAATTTTTCAACGACCGGGAAATTGCCCATATGGAGGATGTGAGAGGCTTGTTTTTGGGTGGACTTGCTCTTCGCCGGATCAGTATTGGGTTGATCGTAGTCTGTGTGGTCCTGCTGTTTGCACTGAAAGCAGATGTGCGCCGGGTGCTGCCGAAAATGATCTGCGCAGGATCAGCCTTGTTTTTTGCAGTGCTGGCGATCCTTGCTGCAATCATATCCACAGATTTCAATAAATATTTTATCATCTTCCATCATATCTTTTTCAATAATGACTTATGGCTGCTGAATCCGGATACGGATCTTCTGATCAATATTGTTCCGGAGCCATTCTTTATGGACACGGCCGCGCGCATTGCCGTAACTTATGGAGTATCTGTTCTTGCAGTATTTGCAATTTGTCTCATTATCCTTTATTATAATGATAGAAGGGGTAAAAAAACGAAAATCTGATGCAGGTTTGCCTGTGAATTGGTTTTCGATCGCATGCCCCAAGATTATAAGAATATCGCCGGACAAGGAAAACACATCCTTGCCCGGCTTTTTGGGAGATAAAACAGAATGAAACGAATACTGACTCTATTACTATGCCTGACTTTGCTCACCGGCATCTCTGCTTCACCGGCACTGGCGGCTCCAGACTGGCCGTCGAATGTTTCGGTGGAAGCGGAAGGCGCCATTCTTATGGATGCCCGTTCCGGAGCCGTTCTTTATGGAAAAAACTTACATGCAGTGTATTATCCGGCCAGCATCACCAAGATCCTGACTGCCCTGATCGTCATTGAGCACTGCAACCTGGATGATGTAGTGACCTTTTCCCATGATGCGATCTACAGTGTGGAGCAGGGAAGCAGCAGTGCGGGAATGGACGTAGGCGACAAGATGACGGTGCGGGATTGTCTGTATGCCATGCTGCTGAAATCGGCGAATGAGGTTGCCAACGCACTGGCAGAGCATACTGCCGGTTCTATCAAAAATTTTGCAGTTTTGATGAATGCCAAGGCAAAGGAACTGGGATGTCAGGAGAGTCATTTTAACAATCCGAGCGGACTGAACGACCCGCAGCACTATACCTCGGCTTATGACATGGCGCTGATCGCGCAGGCCGCTTTTCAGAATGAGACGTTTGTCACCATTGATTCCAGTCTTTATTACGATCTGCCGCCTACCAGACACAATCCGGACGGATTCCGGGTGTATCCGGGACATCGTATGTTAAAGAAAAATGCGCCGCAGTATTATGCAGGCGTGATCGGCGGCAAAACCGGTTATACCACGCTGGCCGGAAATACATTGGTAACGTGCGCGGAAAAAAACGGAATGAAGCTGATCACGGTGATCTTAAATGGTCATCAGACGCATTACAGTGATACCAAAGCCCTGTTGGAGTTTGGATTTGCTAATTTTCAGTCAGTGAACATTGCGGATGCGGACAGCACGTATTCCTCAATCTCAAATGACATGACCATTGCCGGACTTCCGGCGGCAGACTTGTCTGTGCTGCATATGCAGAAAGAATGCTATGTGACACTGCCGAAAACGGCAGATATTTCGGAAGCCCAGTCTTCGATCAGTTATGATCTGCCGGAGTCTGCCCCGTCTGCAGCGGTGGCCCGCATTTCCTATCAGTATAATGACCGTCAGATTGGGGCAAGTTATCTGCTGCACAAGGAGACCGCGGAGGAAACAGAACAGGCCGTTGCAAGCGTTCAGGCAGAAACGAATGCGGAAACAGAAACCGGATTGGCAGAGGAAAGCAATGCATCTGTGGGAGCAGGAAGCCGTCAGAGTGCACAGACGGAAAGCGGATTGGAGGCAGAGACTTCTTTTGATCAGGATCCGCTTGCACTTGCCGAAACGGATCCGCTGGCATCTTCCGAAGCCGAAGAAAAGCAAAGTCCTTTTGGAAAGCGCAAGACAGGGTTCCATCTGAATATTCCTCCGGCATTCTGGATCATTGTTGGAGCAGCTGCGGTGGCTGCGATCATTGGTTCCGGACTCCTCACGGCAAAATACCGGATCGAGAAACGGGAAGAGGAAGAGCGCTCCGCGCGCTATGAGCGCCGCAAGCAGCGTCTGCAGGATATTGGCATGACGACCTCGGAATTTGACATGATGCTTCAGCAGAAACGTTCCGATTCCGCGTTAAAGCAGACGAAAGAAAAACACAGACCGAAAAAACATAAATCATTTCTGGACGATCCGAAGAAGTATTATTAAACCGGTTTCATGGTCTGCAATAAAAAACTTCCGTAATCTGAGAATAGATCACGGAAGTTTTTTTGTGCGTTTTTGTTTTCGTTTTGCACGGTTTCGTTCTGCACGTTTTTTGCGGACATCTTCTTTTCGCTGCAGGATCGCCTGTGCGCCTTCTTCGTCCGTCAGCTTTAAGGTTTTTACTACGAATACCGATTCGTCCTCTACTTTTTTCATGCGGATCTTGCCTTTGAGGAATCCATGTTCCGGACAGAGCGCCAGGGCAAAATAGGTTTTCTGGTTTGGTGTAAACCAGCGGACTTTTTTGCGCAGCATACGGCCGCAGCGGTAGCACATCATCTCGGTGACGTTCTTGCTTGCCATGGCATCTTCTTTGGTGTCAAAGACCCGGGAAACATATTTGGAGTAGCCGGGAAAGGTTATGCGGATTTCTTCTTTCCTATTAGAAGGAAGGCGGTAATAATCGACGGACAAAAATGGCAGAATTGTCTCTGGTCCTGGCGTGTTTCCAAGCATGGTGAGCAGTTTCCCCGTGTAGTAAGCGTCGTCTAAGGCCCGGTGAAAGGGACGCGCTTCCATAAGCTGTTGTTCTTCTACGGCAGAGTCCAGGGAAATTCTTGCATTGTCGCGGCAGAAAAGCCCGTAAAGCTTTTGTACGTCATAATAAAAAAGTGGTTTCGGAAAAGGATTTTCCATGTGGTAAAAATCCATATTCCGCTGCAGTTCTAACAGATCCATGTTTCCCCAGGTACAGAATACGGCATCCTCCCCACACCAGGAAAGAAACTCCGCAGCGGCATCCGGAAACAGATTGCCATCTTTTTGCAATTCCTTCATATTCATATGGGTCACTTCGGAGATTGCGTGATGCATCTGTGTGTAGACCTGCGGGCGGATGAGCCGGTGGAATTCGTCAGTCATCTGAAATGCTTCATTCAGTTTTACAGCCCCGATTTCGATAATTTCAAAGGGGAAATGCGGAATGGATTTTTCTTTTCCATTTGCGCTCTGATTCCATTCTAAGTCAAATACAATGTAGTTCTTCATAATGGAATTATTATAGCATACCCGTTGCAGTTTGCCTAGGGCGGGAATTTGCTGCTGTTTGCGTCTTGCAGGAACTTACAGTTTCCTTACAATACGAAAAACAATGCTTTTTTGCGTGCGCAATTTTGCCGGATATAGTATAATTGTAGTAAATATTATGTTATGGTGCCGGGCACGTATGCGTGCACAGGAACGAAAAATAACGGTGTACAAAGGAGGGATTCTTTATGGCAGGTGGAAACAGCAGCTGGGAGAAGATCCAGCAGGGCGTGAACGATACAGAACGGCTGATTGTTCAGAGAGAGTACAATGCTTCTATGATGAAAGCACGTCAGACTCTGGAATTTATGGTAAAAAATCTGGCAGATCAGGCAGGCATCCTGGACGAGAGCGATTTAAAAAACATGATCGATGCGCTTTATGAAAACCGCTGGATCTCCAAGACCACATGTGAGAACTATCACAAGATCCGGATGATCGGCAACAAAGCGGCTCATGAGGGCGATGCAAATGCCTACAGCGCGAACCAGGCGTACCACATGCTTTCGCAGGAAATGTACACGTTCGCAGATGAATACCGCAAGGCAAGAAAAGGCGCAAAACCGCTCACAAGACCGGCAGTGGCGCAGAAATCTTCCAGTCAGTCTTATACTGGCACTGCACGAAAGGGTACGGCGGGGACTGGCCGTGCAAATACGGGGAATTCTTCTGGAACAGCACGAAACGGCAAAGGAAACGCAGCTGCCGCAGGCAGAACTTATGCAGGAACACGAAGCAGCAGCGCTGCATCTTCCCGGAGCCGAAGACGTTCAGGAGGCCGGAATGCTTCCTTTTCGCTTTATAATCTGCTGAAGCTTCTGGTACCGGTGCTCTGTATTGTCCTTTTGCTTCTGGTCGTGAAGTTTGTGAAGCCGCAAAGCCAGACAAAGGAAACCGAAGGTCCGACTGCTGTGGAAACCATGGAAACAACGGAAGCTGCGCCAAAAGAGACCGAAAGCACAGGACCGGTTTACCGTACTACGGATGTTTTGAATGTTCGTCCGGAGCCAAGTACTTCTTCGGAGCGGATCGGTCAGCTGAATGCGGGCGTGACCGTGGAATATGTGCGCGCCCACAATGCTGACTGGGCCGTGATCCTCTACAACGGGCAGGAGGCGTATGTGGCAAGCCGGTATCTGCAGGAAGAGTAACCATATATTTTACTTTAATAGGGTCGTGTGAGTTGCCTCTCGGCAAC
>NZ_QUIK01000002.1:185794-248518 GCF_003480105.1 Clostridium sp. AM42-4 | reverse complement strand
TTGCCTCTCGGCAACTCACACGACCTTTATCATATATTTAACAACATGATTTCTACAGCCTCGCAATGCGATTTCGGCACTTTGACAAAAAAATATCGTTAAAAAAATGTTATTCTTTCATTTTCACTATGGAGTTTTTTGGGCAAAAGAGTATGATGTTAGCAGAGCGCTTATGACAGATATAATAAAATACCTATAGAATGGATACTTATATATTGAGTATGAGTGCAATCAAAAAGACAAGGAGGAGCAAGATGGATACCGTGATCAAGAGGATATCGGAGATTGAAAAAGCTGCTGTGACCGTCATGGATGATGCCGCTGCACGCAAGAAAGCGTTTGCGGCTGAGATGGAAGAAAAAACACGGCAGTTCGACCAGACAGCAGATGCCGAGACAGAAAAAAAGGTGCAGGATCTTCGTCAGGAGATGGAAAGCCGGATGAAGTCTGAATTGTCTGAGCAGAAGGCACAGGCTGAGGCGCAGCTTGTGCGGATGGAAAAAAATTATGAGCTTCATCATGAAACGTATGTGAAGAAGTTGTTTCAGGAACTAATAAGGGAGTGATCGTATGGGGCTTTTGGCCTACAGCGGGATAACGACAAAGGTGCGGGCAATGGAAAGCCGTTTGCTGACGGCAGAAGAGTTTCGCCAGCTGGCAGAGCAGGAAGATGTCCGCAGCGCGGCAGATTATCTGAAACAGCAGCCAGCGTATGCGGAAGTGTTTGCCGGTCTGGACGATACGAAGCTGCACCGGGGGTATATTGAACAGATCCTGACCCAGTCGGAGTACCGCGATTTTACCAAGCTTTACCGCTTCTCCAGTGTGAAGCAGCGGAAATTCCTGGATCTTTACTTCCGGCATTATGAGGTGGAAGTGCTCAAGAAGCTTCTGCGGCATATGCTGGGCGGAAGGGAAGGACAGCCGGATCTGTCGGTGTTCCAGGAGTTTTTTGAGAAGCATTCCAATCTGGATCTCGAAGCACTTTGTAAGGCAAAAAATCTTGCAGAGTTTACCGATGCACTGGGGAAGAGCGCATACGGGGATCTGTTAAGGCAGCTGCTTGATAAGGGACAGACCAGTCTGTTTGACTGTGAGCTGCAGCTGGATCTGTTTTATTTTCAGTCTCTCTGGAAAGCACGGACCAAGATTTTGAGCAAAGCGGAGCGGAAAATCCTGGATGCATGCTATGGAAGCCGCCTGGATATTTTAAATATCCAATGGATCTTCCGGGCGCGGAGCTTTTACCGGCTTTCCCCGGCGCAGATTTATGCCTTACTGATCCCAGTCCATTACCGGCTGCGTGCAGAGACGGTAAAGCAGTTAGTCGAGGCGGAGGATGATGCGAAGTTTTTTGCCGTATTAAAGGAAACTCCGTATGGAAAACTGGAGACAGAGCAGACCGGCCAGATGCCGGATGTCCAGCTTTTATCAAAACAGATTTTAGACCAGATTTATGGCAAGACCGGGCGCCGCTATCCGCATTCTCCGGCGGTGCTGGATTCGTATCTGTATTTTAAGGAACAGGAGATGCGAAAGATCGTCACGGCGTTAGAGGGAATCCGGTATGGAATTTCCGCGCCGGAGATCATGGGGCTGATAGCAAAACAATAAAGGAACGCAGTGGGAAGCTTTGGGGTGCAATTTCGGAGGGAGTATTTGGAAATTGCGACCGAAAACGGAGCAGAACGCTGCAGACAGGAGGAATTACTTGTGATAGAAAAAATGAAGTTTTTGAGTATCACAGGTCCGAAGGATGATATTGACCGGGTGGTGGAGCAGTATCTCTCAAAATATGAGATCCAGCTGGAAAACGCCCTGTCGGAGCTTAAGACGGTGGCAAGCCTTAGGCCGTATCTGGAGATCAATCCTTACAAAGCGGAGCTGCAGACAGCAGAAACGCTGATGAAGGAGATTGATGGAACGGCCGGAACCGGGACAAATGTGACACAAAAACTTTCCGTAGAAGATGCCGTTAACACGATCCATAGCCTGGATGAGCAGTTAAAGTCACTTCGGACAAAGAAGGAAGCACTGGAGAAGCAGGCATCGGACATGGAGCAGTCCATGGACCGGGTGATCCCGTTTACGGATCTGAATTATGACCTGAAGGACATTTTACATTTTCAGTATATCAAATTCCGGTTTGGACGCATGACGCATGAATATTACAACAAATTCATGGATTATGTGTACGATACCATCGATACGGTGGTGCACAAATGTCAGGAAGATGCAGAGTATGTGTGGCTGGTGTATTTTGTGCCGGAGCCGCTCTGCGATAAGATCGATGCAATTTACGCATCGCTGCATTTTGAACGGTTTTTCCTGCCGGACGAGTATGAGGGAACCCCGGTGGATGCGACCCATGAACTGGAGCATCAGCTTTCCGGAGTCTATGAAGAGATCCGCGGGATCGATGAGCAGTTTCAGAAGGTGCTGGCTGCACAGGCAGACAGCCTTAGAGCCGCTTGCCGGAAGCTGGAAACCTATTCCAGAAATTTCGATGTGCGCCGCCTTGCTGCCTGCACAAAGGATAAGGACCACACCTTTTATATTTTGTGCGGCTGGATGAGCGAGACAGATGCGAAGGCTTTCCGCAAGGAACTGGAAGAGGATGATAAGACTTTCTGCTTCGTGGAGGAAGATCATGGAAACATCATGAGTAAGCCGCCGACCAAGTTAAAGAATCCGAAACTGTTCAAGCCGTTTGAGATGTTCATACGCATGTACGGACTTCCATCGTATGAGGAAATCGACCCGACGGTCATTCTCGGTCTGACTTACTCGTTCTTATTTGGATTTATGTTTGGCGATGCGGGACAGGGCCTGTGCCTGATGCTTGGCGGTTACCTGTTATACCGGGCAAAGAAGATGAATCTAGCGGCGATCATTTCCTGCTGCGGTTTCTTCTCGACCATATTTGGATTTTTATTCGGCAGTGTCTTTGGATTTGAAAATATCATACAGCCGTTGTGGCTGCATCCGAAGACAGCGATGACGAACCTTCCGTTTGTTGGAAATTTGAATACCGTGTTTATCGTAGCGATTGCCATGGGCATGGGAATTGTTCTGATGACGATGGTTTTGAACGTCATCAACAGCCTGAGAAGCCATGACACGGAAAAGGCATTTTTTGATACCAACGGCATTGCAGGTATCGTATTCTACGGTGCACTGGCTGTCACGATCATTCTGTACATGAGCGGACATACGCTTCCGGCTACGGCTGTGCTGATCGTGATGTTTGTCCTGCCGCTTCTGGTGATCTTCTTTAAGGAGCCGCTTACGGCACTGGCTGAGAAGCATGCGAAGATCATGCCGGAGGAAAAGGGCATGTTTTTCGTGCAGGGTGTATTTGAATTGTTTGAAGTATGCTTAAGCTATTTTTCCAACACCCTTTCCTTTGTCCGTGTGGGCGCGTTTGCAGTCAGCCATGCAGCGATGATGGAAGTGGTCCTGATGTTAGCCGGTGCCGAGGCGGGAACGCCGAACTGGCTGGTGGTCGTCCTAGGCAACCTCTTCGTGTGCGGCATGGAAGGACTGATCGTTGGCATCCAGGTACTCCGTCTGGAATATTATGAGCTGTTCAGCCGTTTCTACCGGGGAACCGGGCGGGAGTTTAAGCCGTACGGAAGACAGAATTAGCGGAAACTCTAACATATCTGGGCTGGTAGTACTGGAAAAGGGCTGGAAGCCCGGGCAGCCTGGGCAGCAGACAACAGACAAAACAACAAAAGATATTCACAATAAAAAAGGAGAATCAGATCATGACTTTATTAGCAAAAATCACACTGGCAGCAGCATTAATCCTCAGCATTGCAGTTCCGTTTGGCGCGTTTGCAGCAGGAGAGAAAACGAGAGGACGTTATAAGACCGCCATCGGCGTAAATGTATTTCTGTTTATGGCAACCATTGGTGTGGCTGCGGGACTCATGTTTACCGGTCATGCATTTGCGGCAGAAGAAACTGCCAAGGCAGTCAACAGTGCAGCAGGCTGGGGCTATCTGGCAGCAGCACTTTCCACCGGTATGAGCTGCATCGGCGGCGGTATTGCCGTATCCGCAGCAGCATCTGCCGCACTGGGAGCGATTAGTGAGGACGGCTCCATTCTTGGTAAATCCCTCATCTTCGTTGGTCTTGCCGAAGGTGTCTGCCTGTACGGACTAATCATTTCCTTTATGATCCTTGGTACCCTGTAAGATGAAGATGTATCTGATCAGTGACAACATCGACACCTGGACCGGCATGCGGCTCGCCGGTGTGGAAGGTGCGGTGGTGCACGAAAAAGAGGAATTGAAGGCAGAACTGGATAAGGTCCTGGCCGACAAGACGATCGGAATCGTACTGCTGACAGAAAAATTCGGGCGGGATTTCCCGGAACTGGTCAATGAGGTAAAGTTAAACTATCGCCAGCCACTGTTTGTAGAGATTCCGGACCGTCATGGAACCGGCCGCAAGCCGGACTTTATCACGGCCTACGTCAACGAAGCGATCGGGCTGAAATTATAATGCAAAAAGGAAGGTGACCAATGTGACCACCGAGGAAAAATTACAGCATTTTCTGGACACCTGCATGGAAGATGCCAGGGTTCGCAGCGGACGGATGCTGGATGAATATATGTCCGCACTGGAAAAGACATTTGAGGAACATAAAGCCGATACCCGCAGACGTGAGAAGCTGCAGCTGCAGCAGGAAACGGAGAAGATCGAGCGGGAGATCAACAAACAGCTGGCGGTAGGGCAGATCGATATCCGCCGGATGCTGGGGCAGAAACAGGAAGAATTAAAAGACAAGCTGTTTGTGGAGTTAAAGGATATGCTGGCGCATTACCTGGAGACGCAGGACTACCAGAAGCTTTTGGAGCGCCAGGTGAAACATGCGGTAGAGTTTGCGGGGCAGGATCCGGTGATCATTTATCTGGATCCGGTCGATGAGGATAAAGTAAACCGCCTTGCGCTTCACAATGGAAACGCGGAATTCCGCATCAGCGAGTATTCTTTCACCGGAGGAACCCGGGCGGTAATCCCGTCGCGCCATATCCTCATTGATAATTCCTTCCAGACGAAGCTGGAGGAAGCCAGGGAGAAGTTCCACTTCGACTTAAGCCTGACAGAAGGAGGAAATGGAGATGTCTAAGACGGGTGTGATCTGCGGGATCAACGGCCCGATCGTCCATGTGAAAGGGGACGCGGGCTTTACCATGAATGAGATGGTCTATGTAGGCCATGAAAATCTGGTGGGCGAAGTCATCGGCTTAAAAGCCGGGGATACCATTATCCAGGTTTACGAGGAGACAGCCGGGATCCGGCCGGGTGAGCTGGTAACCGGAACCGGTGCGCCGGTGTCCGTTACCCTGGCACCGGGCATCCTGACCAATATTTTTGATGGAATCGAGCGACCATTAAGTGAGATTGCGAAAAGTGGCGGCGCGTACATCAGCCGCGGCGTGAATGTCAGCGCACTGGATACCGAAAAGAAATGGAAGACCCACATCACCGTGAAAAAAGGTGACCGGGTATACGGGGGCACGATCCTTGCGGAGGTGCCGGAGACTCCGGCAATCCTTCATAAGGTCATGGTGCCGCCGGATAAGGAAGGCTATGTGCTGGATGTGGTGGAAGACGGAGAATACACGATCAACGATCCTCTGGTAACGATCCAGCATTTTGACGGCACTGAAGAAAAGCTGACGATGACCCAGAAATGGCCGATCCGTGTGGCAAGACCGACGGCAAAGTGTTTTCCGGCAACCCAGCCGCTTGTGACCGGCCAGCGTATCCTGGATACGCTGTTTCCGCTGGCAAAGGGCGGTACGGCGGCAATTCCGGGCGGATTTGGTACCGGAAAGACCATGACCCAGCATCAGATCGCAAAGTGGTCGGATGCGAACATCATCATTTACATTGGCTGTGGTGAGCGCGGAAACGAGATGACACAGGTTCTGGAGGAATTCTCCGAGCTGATCGACCCGAAGACCGGAAATCCGCTGATGGACCGCACTACCCTGATCGCGAACACGTCCAATATGCCGGTGGCAGCCCGTGAGGCGAGCCTGTATTCTGGTCTGACGCTGGCAGAGTATTACCGGGATATGGGTTATCATGTTGCGATCATGGCGGATTCCACCTCCCGTTGGGCAGAGGCTCTGCGTGAGCTTTCCGGACGTCTGGAGGAGATGCCGGCGGAGGAAGGCTTCCCGGCTTATCTGGCATCGAAGCTGTCTGCCTTTTATGAGCGTGCCGGTATGATGCAGAATTTAAACGGAACTGAGGGAAGCGTGACGATCATCGGTGCGGTATCGCCGCAGGGCGGTGATTTCTCCGAGCCGGTAACGCAGAATACCAAGCGTTTCGTGCGCTGCTTCTGGGGGCTGGACAAGAGCCTGGCTTACGCGAGACATTTCCCCGCCATTTCCTGGCTGACCAGTTATTCTGAGTACTTAAACGATCTCGGTCCGTGGTACACGGAGCATGTCGATAAAAAGTTTGTGGACTACCGCAACCAGATCGTTTATCTGCTGTCCCAGGAGAGCAGCCTGATGGAGATCGTGAAGCTGATCGGCGGCGATGTCCTGCCGGACGACCAGAAGCTGATCCTGGAGATCGCCAAGGTGATCCGCGTGGGCTTTCTGCAGCAGAATGCCTTCCACAAGGACGATACCTGCGTCCCGATGGAGAAGCAGTTTAAGATGATGGAGATTATTCTGTACCTGTACCGGAAGTCCCGTTCCCTGATCTCGATGGGCATGCCGATGTCAGTATTAAAAGAAGATCCGGTCTTTGACCAGGTCATTGCCATCAAGTACGATGTACCGAACGATAACCTGGCAATGCTGGATGATTATAAAAAGAAGATTGATGCCTTTTATGACGGCGTCATCGAGCGGAATGCATAGGAGGGCTGTGACATGGCAATTGAATATTTAGGTTTGAGTGCGATCAACGGCCCCATGGTAGTGTTAGAGGGTGTTTCCGGTGCGGCTTACGACGAGATCGTGGAGATGACGGTCGACGGGAACAAACGGAAGCTGGGCCGTATCATTGAAGTATACGAAGACAAGGCGGTGATCCAGGTCTTTGAGGGAAGCGAAGGCATGGGACTGAAAAATGTCCATACCCGCCTGACCGGTCACCCGATGGAGCTTGGCGTTTCGGAGGAAATGCTGGGTCGTACCATGAACGGAATCGGCGTGCCGATCGACGGACTGGGCGAGATCTTGCCGGAAAAGATGCTGGATGTCAACGGAAAGCCGTTAAACCCGGTGACCCGTGAGTACCCGCGTAACTACATCCGTACCGGAATCTCTGCGATTGATGGTCTGATGACCCTGATCCGCGGTCAGAAGCTGCCGATCTTTTCCGGCAACGGACTTCCGCATGACCAGCTGGCGGCGCAGATCGTGCAGCAGGCATCGTTGGGCGATGATTCCGACGAGCAGTTTGCGATCGTCTTTGCGGCCATGGGCGTGAAACACGATGTGGCAGAATTTTTCCGCCGGACGTTTGAGGAGAGCGGTGTTTCCTCCCACGTGGCGATGTTTATGAACCTGGCAAACGACCCGGTGGTCGAGCGTCTGATCACGCCGAAATGTGCGCTGACTTTAGCGGAATATCTGGCATTTGAGAAGAACATGCACATCCTGGTCATTTTGACGGATATGACTTCGTTTGCAGAGGCGATGCGTGAGGTGTCCTCTTCCAAGGGCGAGATCCCGTCCCGAAAAGGCTTCCCGGGCTATCTGTACAGCGAACTGGCAGCGCTTTATGAGCGCGCCGGAATTGTAAAGGGTGTGAACGGATCCGTGACCCAGATCCCGATCCTGACCATGCCGAACGATGACATCACCCACCCGATCCCGGACCTGACCGGTTACATTACGGAAGGTCAGATCGTTCTGGACCGGGAGTTAAACGGTCAGTCGGTTTACCCGCCGATCAACGTGCTGCCGAGCCTGTCTCGTCTGATGAAGGACGGCATCGGCGAAGGCTACACCCGTGCGGATCACCAGGCAGTGGCAAACCAGCTGTTTTCCTGCTATGCCAAGGTGGGCGATGCGAGGGCGCTGGCATCCGTCATCGGCGAAGATGAGCTGTCCCCGCTGGATAAAAAATATCTGGTCTTTGGCCGGGAGTTTGAGCACCGCTTTGTCGGACAGGATCCCCATGATAACCGGAATATCATAACCACCTTGAACATTGGCTGGCAGCTTCTCGGACTTTTGCCAAAAGCGGAGCTCGACCGGATCGATACGAAGATCCTGGATCAGTATTACCGGCCGATGAAGCTGGATGAGAACGGGGATCTGGTGGCTGAGGAAACAGAAAAGAGCGCGGTGGCTGGCACGGTCGTGACACCAGCCCAGGTCGAAACAGCGCGGCAGTAAGGGGGAATCTGTATGAATCCGAATACCTTTCCTACCAAGGGCAATTTGATTTTAGCAAAGAATTCCCTTGCCCTGGCGAGCCAGGGTTACGAGCTGATGGATAAAAAGAGGAACATCCTTCTTCGGGAACTGATGGGCCTGATCGACCAGGCAAAGGACATTCAGGCAGAGATCGATACCACATTCACGGAAGCCTACAAGGCACTTCAGAAAGCCAATATTGAGCTTGGTATTGGTTTTATCCAGGATATCGCTGCGACGATTCCGGTGGACGATACCATCAAGATCAAGACAAGGAGTATCATGGGAACGGAGATTCCACTGGTACAGCATGAGCCGGTGCCGCTGACACCGGGCTATGCCTTCGCAAGCACCAGTCCGGCGCTCGACGAGGCGCGGATGCATTTTGAGAAGGTGAAGGAGCTGACGGTAAAGCTTTCCATGGTGGAAAATTCCGCTTACCGGCTGGCGTCCAGCATCCGCAAGACCCAGAAACGGGCGAATGCCTTAAAGAACATCACCATACCGACGTACCAGAGTCTGGTTACGACCATCGGCAATGCGCTGGAGGAGAAAGACCGTGAGGAGTTTACGCGGCTGAAGGTGATTAAAAGAACAAAGACAGGGTAAATGATATCCTATGAAACTTATTCTTCAGGCTGTTTTTCTGGCAGACACTTCACAGAAATTGTGAACTGTGATAAAATATAGGTCAACTGGGGTCTCAAACTGGGGAACCCCTTTGACATTTACCACAGGAAGTGAGGTCAGAATTTTGACAACTGGAAATACAAAAAGAAATTGGAAAAGAAAAGTACAGTGCGTGAGTGCGGCGCTTCTCATGGCTGGTCTTCTGGCGGGATGCGGCGCAGCCCAGACAGCAAACCAGGCAGAGAGTGAGACCACCGAGGAAAACCTGGTTCTTATGGAAGAGACCTTGCCGCAGACCGCGGCAGATGAAACGGTCATGGCACTTTCACCGGATGGTCCGCTGCTTCCGTCTGTAGAGGGCGTGGATGCGGAATACAGTGAACCGATCCCGGATTACCTGCGCATCGGTGAGAAACATCCGATCGTTTTAAAGCTGCAGCAGCGCCTGATGGATTTAGGCTTTATGGATAACGATGAGCCGACGGATTATTATGGTGAGGTAACCCAGAGTGCGGTCAAGATCTACCAGCGTCAGAACAAACTGGCGCAGGACGGTATCATCGGCCCGGATACCCTGGAGGCGATCCTTTCCCCGGATGCCAAGTATTATGCGGCGCAGAAGGGCGATGAGGGTACCGATATCACCCGGATCCAGAGCCGTCTGTATGAGTTGGGCTATCTGGCGAGCGACAGTCAGGTGACGGGCAGTTTTGGTGACGCGACCGAAGAGGCGGTCATGAAGATGCAGAGTGTCAATGGTCTGGACCAGGATGGTAAAGTCGGAAGAAAGACCATGAATCTTCTTTACAGTGAAGACGTGAAGGCAAACATGCTGGCATACGGCGAGAAGAGTGATCTGGTCCTGGCGGCGCAGAAGCGCTTAAAAGAGCTGGGCTATATGACCACGGAGCCGGACGGCAGCTACGGAAACGATACGATCATTGCGGTAAAACAGTTTCAGTCCCGGAATGACCAGGTTGTGGATGGTTACCTTGGACCGGCAACCCGTGTCGCATTGAACAGCTCGGATGCGGTTCCGAACGGCTTAAGCCTGGGTGATAGCGGCGATAATATCCAGCGTGTCCAGAACCTGTTAAGCAAGTTAGGCTACTTAAAATCTGCAAATGTAACTGGCTATTACGGTGAGGTGACGGAGAATGCAGTCAAGCTGTTCCAGCGCACCAACGGACTGAGTGCAGATGGTACGGTCGGCGTCATGACTATGGCAAAGCTGACTGCAGGGGATGCCAAGAAGGCACCGGCACAGCCGAAGACCAGCACCAGCAAGAACAACAGCAAAAACAATACGACCAGTGGCGGAAGTAAGAAGGGAAGCTCCGGAAGTACTTCGGTTCCGAATACCGGTGGAGCCAGCGGCGGTGCAAGTGCCCTGATCGCAGTGGCAAGCTCCAAGCTTGGCTGCCCGTATGTATGGGGCTCTAAGGGACCGAACTCGTTTGACTGCTCTGGTTTCGTATACTGGTGCTTAAACCAGGTAGGTGTGCGCCAGAGCTACATGACTTCCTCCGGCTGGAGAAATGCCGGAAGATATACCAGAATCAGCAGCTTCTCAAGTCTGCGTGCCGGAGACATCATCGTAGTAAGCGGCCATGTCGGAATCGTGGCAGGCGGCGGAACCGTAATCGATGCTTCCTCCGGTAACGGTAAGGTGGTACACCGTTCCTTAAGCTCCTGGTGGGCAAATAACTTCATCTGTGGATGGAGAATCTTCTAAAATAACAGGAATAACAGGATCGAAAAGCCAGAAATCAGAAAATGGGTTTCTGGCTTTTGTATTGTTCCAAATAAAAAACTTTTGGAAAAAATAATTGACAAATCAAAAAATGGGACTATAATGGCAGTTATTCAAAGAGTTGACATTCCATCAGTCTCTACGAAAATACTGACTGAGGATTGAAACAAACAAATGCGACGAACAGGACAAGGCTTTTTTGCCAGAACCGTTTTCAGAGAGCTTCCGGCCGGTGTGAGGAAGCAGCGGGGCAAAGAGGTTATCCCCTGCAAGCAGCTTGTCTGAAATGCAAACATAGTTTGTGTGTTATGCTTTGTGCAACACATGAGCAGCAACGCTCCGGTGATACCGGACGTTAAGCGAAAGTAAGACGGGACGGAAACCCACCGTTAACCGGGCGCGTATTCCTCCGGACTGAGAGACGGAAGGATATGGTCAGAGTGGCTGGCAGTATGTCAGCAAGGGAAGTGGTAACGCGGAGCGCATCCGGTAATATTGTGGTAACTATGCCTTCGTCTTCCTGCAGAAAAAGTTCTGCGGGGAGACGGAGGCTTTTTTGTTGCGATACATTTACAGGAAAACTGCAGGTGGCTGCTTCTGTGGCTGCGTCGCATATCAGAGATTCATCCGCGGTCTGTTTGCTGATTTCCCGCGTTGCATAGTTTTGAGAGGAGAGAACAATTATGAATACACTTGTTATCGTTTTAATCGCAGCTGTGTGTCTCTTCTGTGGATACACATTTTATGGCCGCTGGCTTGCAAATAAATGGGGTATCGATCCGAAGGCGAAGACCCCAGCCGTTGCTTTAGAGGATGGACAGGATTACGTGCCGACTGATGGCTGGACCGTTTTTGCGCATCAGTTTTCTTCTATTGCAGGTGCAGGCCCTGTCACCGGTGCCATTCAGGCAGCAGCATTTGGCTGGGTTCCGGTTCTTCTGTGGGTCATCCTCGGAGGCATCTTCTTTGGTGCGGTAACCGATTTTGGCGCCCTGTATGCAAGCGTAAAGAATGAAGGTAAGTCCATGGGACTTCTGATCGAGAAATACATCGGCAAGACCGGACGGAAGCTGTTCCTTTTGTTCTGTTGGCTGTTTACCCTGATCGTTACCGCTGCTTTTGCTGATATGGTTGCGGGCACATTCAATGCTTACACCGTAACCGATGGAGTCACTTCTTTATCTCCGGCAGCACAGACGAATGGTGCAGCAGGTTCCATTTCCCTGATGTTCATCGTGTTCGCTATGGTATTTGGTCTGATGCAGAAGCATCTTCACCTGACAGGCTGGAAAGAAACGCTGGCCGGACTGGCATGTACCGTTGCTGCTTTTGCAGTCGGCATGGCATTCCCGCTGGTTGCCGGCAAGGACACCTGGTCTTATCTGACCTTTGCATATATCTTCCTGGCAGCCGTTATGCCGATGTGGCTTCTGATGCAGCCGCGTGATTTCATGACAACCTTTATGTTTGCTGGTATGATTGTCGGTGCCGTAGTTGGCCTGGTGGTTGCACACCCGACCATGAACCTTCCGGCTTACACCGGATTTAAGAATGCCAAGATGGGAGATATGTTCCCGATCCTGTTTGTGACGGTTGCATGCGGAGCGGTTTCCGGATTCCACAGCCTGGTTTCCTCAGGAACCTCTTCCAAGACGATCTCCAATGAGAAAGATATGCTGAAGGTTGGCTATGGCGCCATGGTATTGGAGAGCCTGCTGGCTGTCCTGGCTCTGTGTGTTGCCGGTGCGGCAGCTGCAGCAGATGGTACCGCAGCAACCGGAACCCCGTTCCAGATCTTCTCCGCCGGTGTTGCAGGATTCCTGGAAATGTTTGGCATCCCGGTATATGTAGCACAGTGCTTTATGACCATGTGCGTTTCCGCACTGGCATTGACCAGTCTGGATTCCGTAGCTCGTATCGGGCGTATGTCCTTCCAGGAGCTGTTCTCCGTTGACGATATGGAGCATGCAGAGAGCTGGAGAAAGCTGTTATGCAACAAGTACTTCTCAACTGTGGTAACCCTGGCCTGCGGCTTTATCTTAACCAAGATCGGTTACTCCAACATCTGGCCGCTGTTTGGCAGTGCAAACCAGCTGTTAAGTGCCCTGGTATTGATTACTTTATGTGTATTCTTAAAGGTAACCGGAAGAGAAAACAAGACATTGTTCCCGCCACTCATCATCATGCTGTGCGTAACCTTTACTGCCCTGGTCGAGAGAACCGTTGCACTGGTTCAGGCGTTCGGCGCAGGAACCGCAGTCTTTATGGTGGAAGGCTTGCAGCTGATCATTGCGATCTTACTGATGGTTCTGGGTGTGATCATTGTGTATACATCCGGGAAAGAGCTGTTTCAGAAAAAAGGCGTGAAAAATGTGCAGGTGAAAAACGCGTAGAAAATAGAATTTGAAAGACAACAAAGACGCAGGTCACAAAAATGTGGCCTGCGTCTTTTCGTGAATCAGACAGATTATGCTGGCTGTTCTGCTTTTTTTACCGGGAATCCCACGCGCACTTTGAACAGATCCCCGTCGATCAGGATCTCAAAGGTTCCGCCCTGAAGCTTTGTCAGGCTCTGGGCGATGGAAAGGCCAAGGCCGCTTCCCTCGGTGGTGCGGGAGACATCGCCGCGGACGAAACGTTCGGTGAGTTCTTCACCCTGCACGTTTAACGGGTTTGCAGAAATGTTCTTAATGGTGAAGTAAACTTTATCGTCTTTCCGCTCCAGATCGGTGTAGACGCGGGTGTGCTCCATGGCGTATTTGAATGCGTTGTTGTAAACATTTTCGAGGACACGCCACAGATGGCGGCCGTCTGCCTCGATGAGGATGCTGCTTTCCGGAAGTGTGGAAACCAGTTCCAGATTGCGGGTGGCAAACTTCTCCTCGAACTCGCCGTTGGTCTGCCAGATCATCTCTACGATGTCCAGGGTTGTCATCTCCAGCTTGACGTTGCCAGAGCTTGCCTTGGAGGCTTCGACCAGGTCTTCGGTCAGGTTTTTAAGACGCTGGGACTTCTGATCCAGGACTTTTAAGTATTCCTGGGCACGTTCTCCCGGAATCTGTTCCCGCTTTAGCAGGTCGACATAGTTGATAATGGAAGTAAGCGGTGTCTTGATGTCGTGGGAGACATTCGTGATCAGGTCAGCTTTTAAGCGTTCGCTCTTGACCTGCTCCTGAAGGGCACGCTCCAGTCCGGTTCCGATGCTGTTAATCATATTGCCGATCTTTAGCTCTTTTCCGTCGAGCCCGGCCAGATTCATCTGGTAGCTGGTATCGCCACCGGCGATTTTTTCAATCGCATCTGCAATCTGGTCTTCCTGGCGGGACTGTAAAAACAGCCGGTGGAAGGTCTGGTAATCCAGAATGACCAGCAGAAGAAAGCTGAGGATGCCGATGACCTGGGCAGCTGTGTGGGCGCGGAAATAGATGCACACAAACAGAATGCCGGTTCCGAGAAGCTGTGCGGAGATAAAGGCCAGAAACAGGCAGGAAAGTCTTCGGGAATAAGTCCGATTCGCAAAGTACAGATTGAGGTTTTCCTGCACATGATGAAGCATACTGTTGGTCCAGAGCTGGCGACTTTTGTAACGCCGCAGCATGCTGAATGCGCCAGTCATACAGCAGCCGTAAATGATCACGGCACGCAGCATGCGCTCGGAAAAGCTCCAGGCTGCGTCTGCGGCTACCAGATGGATCAGCGGGTAGCCTATCTTTTCTGCAAGAAACAGCATGAACATGGTGCTGACTGCAGTCAGGAGAATGCCGCTTTCGGTGGTGATCATATCAAAACCGTGCAGATACGGGTTTGTGCGGTCTTCTGTGCGGTAGCCGGATACCAGGATCAGGTAGTATAAGGTGACCAGGCAGCCAATGATGCCAAGAGCCAGACAAAACATGGCTTCCACAAAACGTCCGCGCAGATGGCGGTAATCGGCCGCCTGTCTGGCGTAGATGTCATCGGAATCGTAATGGGTGTTTACGGCAACCGTCATATGATAGCGGTCAGCATCGTTTACATTCAGCTGCTCCAGCTGGGATACGACGTTTTTGGGCAGCTCGTCTAAATTGCTGTCGATCAGGATGGAGCTGCTGTCGACGGAGCAGTAGCGTCCCATGGATCTTAACTGGGCATCGGTCAGATCCCCGGCATTGGAATATTCGGAAACTACGGTTTCATCATCCTGATAGGTGATCCGGAAAAGAAAGTTTGAGGGATTGGATAACAGCCGGTAGTTTACGATGTAGTATTCGCTTAAACAGTTTAATACCTCCTTGGAAAGATCCAGAAGGGAAGAAAAGGCATCGCCGGGTTCCTTTAATGTAGCATCCGGGTCGTAGGCGCGCCAGTATACCACCTGGTCCTTTGCGGTGGAAGCGTCATCGTAGATAAAAAGGTCGTTGACTACTTCAAACTGGTCGTTTAAATAAAAGCCCTGGCTTTTTGCGTAACGCAGGACCTCCTCTAGGGTATAGGTGATTTCCGGGCCGTTGTCGCGGCTGACGGCAAACATTTCCTTGGATAGGTCCAGATTGCCGTCGGTTTCGAAGACATCCCGGTAGGCAACATATTTAAACACATGGTCCAGGTCTTCCTGAAACTGTTCACGGAAGGCATCGGAGTCATCGTAGCGGCGGTCTAAGATCCAGGAAACGCCGGAGCCGATACTGGTGTTTAAATACATGACGCTGATGGAAAGCACCGTCATGAGTAAAAACAAAATGTGCAGGAATACCGCAATATTTTTTTTAATCCGCATGGAATAATCTTTTAGTCTCATGGGCGGCTCCTACTGTTTCTCAATCTTGTAGCCGACACCCCAGACTACCTTTAAGTAGCGCGGCTCCCGCGGATTGATCTCGATCTTTTCGCGGATATGGCGGATATGTACAGCAACGGTGTTGTCTGCGCCAATGGCTTCCTCGTTCCAGATCTGCTTGTAGATTTCGTCGATCGAGAAAACCTTGCCGGCATTTTTGGTCAGCAGCAGAAGGATGTTGTACTCGATCGGAGTCAGTTTGATGGGTTCATCATCGACAAATACTTCCTTGGTGTCATCGTTGATGGTGAGACCGCCGCATTTGTAGACGTTTTCATTGCTGCCCTGGTTCATGTTGCCAAGCTGGGTGTAGCGGCGCAGCTGGGATTTGACTCGGGCTACCAGCTCTAGCGGGTTGAACGGCTTGGAGAGGTAATCGTCTGCACCAATATTTAAGCCAAGGATCTTGTCGGAATCCTCGGATTTTGCAGAGAGGATGATGATGGGAATGCTGCTGGTCTCACGCACCTTTAAGGTGGTGCGGATGCCGTCCAGCCCCGGCATCATGACATCGATGATCATCAGATCAGCGTGTTCGGTCTCTAAAATTTTTAAGGCATCGTAGCCATCGTAGGCTTTTAAGATACGGAAGCCTTCCCCGGTTAAGTAAATATCTATCGCGTCGACGATCTCTTTATCGTCGTCACATACTAAAATGGTCTGCATGGAGTCCTCCTTTGATGTGGAATGCAGTCAGCTGCATCCGTTTTTTGCCGCCGGGTTTCTGGAAATGGCGGCAGCGTTACTTTTAGTATATATCAAAAAGGGTCTTACCGCAATCGGCAAGACCCTCTTCTTTTTATTACGATTTCTGTAAGATTGCACAGAACGTAATAAGATTTTCCTACTGGTAATCACATACATTCAGCCAGCTTTGAAGCAGTTCCTTCTCTTCCGGACGTTTTTTCGTGAGCTGTGCCGCAGCTACCAGAGGCAGCCACTGCTGGACATAGCGTTTGGCGGTACCGGTCTTTTCACAGAAGAGATCCATGTACTTTTCCGCTGCTGCCTGATCGGTCAGGCAGAACAGAAGATAGGTTCTGGCTACATCTGCGCTGGCATTGCCCTGGGCTGCGTGAACCCAGTCAACCACATACATGGTGCCGTCTTCTTTTACGATGATGTTGTCCGGCTGGAAGTCTCCGTGGCACAGTTTGGCGTGTTTTGGAGTGCTGTCAAGGCGGGTGAGAAGATCGTAACGGTTGACGGGATCTAATTCTTCCATCTCAGAGATCTGCCGCGCCATTTTGTCTTTTAACTTGTTCAGTAATGGACAGGTCTTGGAATGAATCATCAGCTGCAGTTCAACCATCTGATTCAGATATTCGTCGCGCTTATCCGGGTTCTCCGCCATAAGCTCTTTGAGTGTCTTACCTTCGATGTAGTCCCTGGTAATGGACCAGCAGCCGTCTTCCTCGACAGAAACTGCCTGGATGGACGGGATGTTGATGCCGCCAATGGCTTCAACACGTGCGTTGATCAAAGCTTCGTTTAAAACCTCTGCTTTTGGGAAGCCCTTGCAGAACACTTTTACCGCTTTATCGCCATCGCGATAGACACTTTTGGTCGCGTTTTTGGATATTAACTCTCTTGCCATACGAAACTCTCCTTCCTTATTTATGATGCTGATGCTTGCCGACAGGTTGATAACCGGATCACCAGGTAGGCTGTACGTAACGGTTACTGCATTTTCACAATTACGTCGGTTCCTATTTTACTACAAAGCTGGAAGAATGTCACCAACTTTTTGATAATTATTTAACGAAATATTAGACGTATTATTTCTTTTGCACAGGAGCTGTCTGGTGCTGAAAGAAGCCGTTTGCCAAAGCAGCGTCTCAGGAGAAGCGGAGAATCGCAGTTCCGTATGCCGGAAGCGGCAGGGATACGGAATATGGCTGTCCATCGCATTCGGATTTGACGGCCTTGAAAACAGGAGCTTTTTCGCCTGTTTTGTAGGCACCGTGCTCATTATCCAGGATCAGTGTATAATTGCCGCGTTTCGGAACACCGACCCGGTAATCCGGACGGGCTACCGGAGTAAAGTTGCATACGAACAGCAGGCTCTTTTTATGGTTTCTCGCATAGCGAACGAAGCTGTAGATGCTGCGGTCACCATCGTTGGCATTGATCCAGGAGAAGCCGTCCCAGTCATCGTCGGCTTCATAAAGTGCCGGATATTTCTGATAAATATGTAACAGGTCACGCACGTAATGCTGCAGGTTGCTGTGCAGGTCTTCCTCGGTCAGATGCCAGTCCAGGCTGACCTTTTCGTCCCACTCGTGGAGCTGGCCGAAATCCTGTCCCATGAACAGAAGCTTTTTGCCCGGATGACCCAGCATGAAAGTGTAACCGGCTTTCAGGTTTGCGAATTTATCCCCGAAGAGACCAGGCATCTTGTTGATCATGGAGCATTTTAAGTGAACGACTTCATCGTGGGAGAGTACCAGGATAAAGTTTTCGCTGTTAAAGTAGGTAAGACCGAAGGTCATCTTGTGGTGGTTGAATTTGCGGAAGTACGGGTCCAGCTTCATATACTCCAGGAAATCGTGCATCCAGCCCATGTTCCACTTGAAGGTAAAGCCCAGTCCGCCTTCCTTCGGATCGTGGGTGACAAGAGGCCATGCGGTGGATTCCTCAGCAATAACCATGGCACCGTGACCGCGCTGCACGACAATGCTGTTTAAATGGCGAAAAAATTCAATGGCTTCCAGGTTCTGGTTGCCGCCGTACTGGTTGGCAACCCACTCGCCGTCCTTGCGGCCGTAGTCCAGATAGAGCATGGACGCAACCGCATCTACACGCAGGCCGTCTACATGGAACTGCTCGATCCAGTAGAGTGCGTTGGCGATCAGGAAGTTGGAAACCTCGTGCTTTTCATAGTTGAAAACCTTGGTGCCCCAGTCCGGATGCTCGCCTTTTCGCGGGTCCGGGTACTCAAAGAGGGCCTGCCCGTCGAAATCTGCAAGGCCGTGTGCATCCCGCGGGAAGTGTGCTGGAACCCAGTCCAGAATGACGCCGATGCCTTTTTTGTGCATGTAGTTTACGAAGTATTTAAACTCCTCCGGCGTGCCGTAACGGGAGGTCGGGGCATAATAGCCGGTTACCTGATAACCCCAGGAGCCATCGTAAGGATGTTCGGCAATACCCATAAGCTCCACGTGGGTGTAGCCCATATCTTTGACGTAAGCGGCGAGCTCTGCGGCTGCCTCTTTATAGGTATAGTAACCATCTTTTTCCGGGCGGTTTTTCTTTTTCCAGGAGCCCAGATGCACCTCATAAATGCTCATGGCCGCTTCACGCGGATTGGTGCTTTCCCGTTTCTGTATCCAGGAAGCATCGCTCCAGCGGAAGAAGTCGTGAAAGGCGGTGATGGAAGCCGTACCAGGCCGGTATTCTGCGTACTGGGCAAAAGGATCGGCCTTGAAGATGACTTTGCCGGTCTGGGTCGTGATGGCAAATTTATAAAGCTCTCCCGGCTTGATGCCAGGAATGAAACGTTCGTAAATACCGGAGGTTTCCAGTACCTGCATTGGGCAGGCATCCGGATCCCAGTTGTTGAAGTCGCCTACAACACTGACGGATGCGGCATGAGGAGCCCAGACCGCAAAATAATAGCCGTCCTTCCCCTCATAGGTTTTCGGGTGCGCACCGAGCTTGTTATAGATCTCATAATGGGTGCCTTCTCCGAAGAGATAACGGTCACCGGCGGTGATAAAGCCAGTTTCCGTCTGCTTTTTCTTATCTCTGACTGCCATAAGGTTAGTCCTCCCTGATCTTTAAGACAACACTGCTGTTGCCCGGTAATGTAAGGTTTAATTTTCCGTTCTCAACTGGAATGATGGAACCGTCCATCAGATTTTCGGCTTTGGAGGCATGCAGCGGGACCGGAACCGAAAGGTGGCTTTCCTGGTCGTCACTGTTAGCGGCAGTCATGCAGATGCTTCCTTGTGCGTGTCTTGCAAATGCATACTGCCGGTTTGTCAGCAGAAGCTCCTGGTAGCGGCCGCCATGGAATTCCGGGTTTTCCGTGTGGATACGGGCCAGCTTTGTGATCAGGTCTGTGAGGTCACAGTGCTTTGCCTCGCCTTCTTCCAGTGTAATATGTGGCCTGAGTGCAGCATCGCTTTCCTGGGTGCGGGTACCTGTGAGTTCCCATTCCCCGCCATAATAAATAGAAGGAATGCCCGGAAGGGTAAAGAGCAGTGTCCATGCTAATGGCAGGTGTGCCTTTTTATTTAATTTGCTGGCAATGCGGTTTTCGTCGTGATTGTCCAGAAATGTGTAAAGCTTTGTGCCGATGGCCTCTAGTCTCCGCACATTGTGGGCAATCTCAAAGAAGTTATGGTCGTTGAGTCCGGAGTACAGGCTCTTATGTAATTCGTAGTTGGTGACGGAATGGAGCATGCCGTCATTGACCCAGCGTCCGTATTCGCCGTGAATAACCTCGCCCATAAGCCAGAAGTCCGGTTCCATGGAAGCGGTTTGGGAACGCATTTCCTGCATGAATCCGAAATCCATGACATTGGCGCAGTCTAAGCGGATGCCGTCGATGTCGAATTCAGAGATCCAGAAGCGGATGACATCGAACAGATACTGTTTTACCTCCGGGTTCTGCAGGTTTAAGCAGGGAAGCTCAAAATGTCCCTGCCATGCCTCGTAACCGAAGCCGTCGTTGTAAGGGCTGTTCCAGCCAAAGTTAACCCCCTTGTACCAGCCGCAGTAGCGGGACTGTTCCCGGTTCTTCTGAATGTCCTGAAAGGCAAAAAATTCGCGGCCAGTGTGGTTGAATACCCCGTCTACCACAACCTTAATGCCAGCTTTGTGGCAGAGCTCTGTGAAATGACGGAAGCCTTCATTGGTGCCGAGACGGCGGTCTACGAGGCGGTAGTCACGGGTGTCGTATCCATGGGAGGAGGACTCAAAGAGTGGTCCGATGTAAAGTGCGGTGCAGCCTAGCGCTTCCATATGGGGAACCCATTGGTCCAGTTCAGGGAAGCAGTCAGCTGCGGCGTCTTCGGTGTTGGCAAAGGGTGCCCCCAGCATACCAAGCGGATAAATATGATAAAACACTGCTTTTTCATACCATGATGCCATAGATAACAAGTCCTCCTGTTGTAATTTTTCGTGTAAAAATCGTAACTGTCCAGTACCTTCACAGTTACTAAAACTCTAAATTCTCCAGCAGCTTGAAGCGCCGGAGCAGAAACTGATAGCGGAGCCAGACCGCGTTCAGCTCGTAGATACAGCAGTCGATCAGCGGTGGGTCCGTCACCTGGTCAAACTGGTTTAATAAGGATTCCATTTTGTACTGCGTCTGGTGGATTTCGGCTTTCAGTCTTACGTTTTCACGCGCCGCAGCCTGTCGAAACTCCCTGCGCGTGAAGGACATTCCATTCTTTTTCATGGGTTTAAACACTCCTTTTAGAGTGTAGTATCTGGAATGTATGGAAAAATTATGCGTAAGAAATAACACTTATTCCTGGCTGAAAATCTCTTCAACCAGATAACCCAGTTTCATAAGCTGCCTTGTGCAGTCCATAAAGGTGAGACGGTAGTAATTAGAAGTACCGGACTGGGTGACTTCCACCAGTCCGCAGCTTTTCATGATCTTTAAATGATGGGAGATAGCCGGTCTGGACAGGTTTGTCTGCCGGGTGATCTCGTTTACGTTCAGCCCTTCCGCATGGCCGTTCTGGGAGGCGATACACAATGCTTCGATGATGTTTAAGCGGACCTCATCTCCGAGGGCGATAAACAGCGGCATGCAGCTGTGAAACAGTTCCTGTAGTTCTTTGGAGTCCGCCATAAAAACCTCCTTTGGTTTAAAAAATTGAACTAAGCTCATTCTATCACGAATGATTGTTCATGTCAACCAAAGCAGGTGGGAGAAAAAGGATGTTTTTCGTCAAAATGTTACATGATACGAGGCGCTTGAGCTGGAAAAACGGTCCGTGACTGTGAAGGTACGGGATTGTTATGAAAACAAAAAAGCCGCCAGGCCTTTGAGGCCGGCGGCGGTGTGATCGTGTGGAAGTGCAGCGAACAGAGGAAGATTTATTTGTCGAAATCTGTCTCAAATACACCTTCCGGGGTGCGCATGGTGAGAACGCCAAGATTAAACTCCTCATCCGAGATGGTGATGTGGTATTCAAATACGACATCCTCCTCAAATTTGGAGAGCAGTACATAATCTCCATTTTCCTTGCCCTCGATCTGGTCGCAGATATCGTTGTAAACAGCTTCACCGGAAATTTCCCTTGGGTAGCCGGACTCTTTGATCTTTGCTTCGATTGCTTCGTATAATTCGTTCATGTTCATACTCCTTTTGGTTGATCTGTTTTTTTGATTTGGGGTCTGCCTGCGGGTGCGGACAGACAGAAGAAGTAAGGCTGCTGTTTGCACAACGCGTGAACAGTAACATAGCAGCAGTTACAGACAGTATAGCATTTGGAAGGGAAACTGTCTATTTGTTGTTTGGTTGTGCAAATTTTGTCGAATTATGCAGCTGGTCTTCGTTGACGGTTTCTCTTAACATCGGGTATGATAGGGGCACGATCGCAGCATCGTTCTGATGCAGCATTCACTTGTAACTGTGCAGCCATGAAATATGTGGCTATAAAGCATGCGGCCATGAAGCATGCGGCCACGAAATATGCAGGTGCGAAGCAGTTACTGGGATTCATAAGGTTCTGAAGATGCATGATTTTCAGACATCAGCCATTTCGGCAGAATATTCACTTAGGTATTTACCAGTTGTGAATGGAAAGAAGGGGGTGGTCTTTTATTGCATACGGGGCAGACAATCTGGTTTTGTGCGCAGGAGTGACACTGTGTGCATGGACGGACTGGAAATATGGGAAGGTGCAAAATATCTGGCTCATGCTGCTTGCGTTTGCGGGTGTATTGCAGCGGGGAATTGGTTTCTTTTCCGGTGCCACATTGTTTCTGGTGTTTGGCATGGCATTGTTCCGGTTCCGGTTCATGGGAGCGGGGGATGGAAAGCTGATGGCAGTGATCGGCGGATATCTGGGAATAAAGGCAGGCTTCTATGCAGTGGCACTGGGCTTTTTCACCGGTGCAGTCTGGAGCTTATGGAAAATGAGGAGACATGGCCTGGCGGCAGAGCGTTTTTGCTATCTGCGAAATTATGTGGTAAGCACATGGGTGAGCGGCGAGATCCGTCCCTATGACACGTTAGGGCAGGCCGATGCGCCGCACCATATTCCGTTCGCAGTTTGCCTGGCTGCAGGCGTGTGGGGATATGAGGCTGTTGTTTATTTTATTTCATAGGAAATTGCGTCCTATGAAACAAAAAGCGCTCCGCTTGGATGCGCACTCGGCGCAAAGGTGGATGGTTGCCAAAGCAACCGCGCCTCGGCGCGAGAATGTGCCAAGGCACATTCTTTCTTGTAGAAAATGGAAGCCTGTGAAAGAAAGGAGTTTTGAAAGAAAGCCGCCTGTGTAATGAGAAAGGCTGCTGTGGAAACTGCACATTGGCGTGGGCATGTGGCAGGGATCAGGCCAAGAGGTCACAGGATAAGGGGGATGAGTGAAATAAAAAAGATTATGGCGGTTTATGACGTGGACTCCAGGTATGCGGACCGGTTTGCAGAATTTGCAAACCAGAGGGAACAGGTACCGTTTCGGGTGGTGGCATTTACCAGTCTGGAGAAGCTGCGGGAATTTTCGGAGCGGGAGGAGATTGCGATCCTCCTGGTGGGGGACTCCGTCACGCAAGAAGAGCTGATCGGCATCCGGGCGGCGCAGATTGTGCGCCTTAGTGAGACCGGACTGGCAAAAGAAGGAGAAGCCGTGGTGTATAAATACCAGGCTTCGGACAGCCTTCTGCGGGAAGTGATGTCCTGGTACCAGCCACAGGAAATTCTGCCGCTTATGACGGTAACAGGCAGAAGAAGCCAGATCGTTGGTGTGTATTCCCCAATTGGCCGCTGCGGGAAAACAAGCTTTGCACTGACACTTGGACAGGTGCTGGCGCGGGATGAAAAGGTCTTGTATCTTACGCTGGAGGAATTTTCCGCATTGTCTGCCCTGACAGCAACGGTGTATACCAGCGGACTCTCAGACCTGCTGTATTATTACATCCAGCGGGAATACAGTCCAGTGCGTCTGGGCAGCGTGACTTACAACTGGGGTGGGCTGGATTATATTCCGCCGCTTACCAATGCGGAGGATAAAAACGGGATCAGCCAGGAAGTATTTACCGGGCTGATCCGGCGGATCGCAGCAGACGGTGCTTATGAAACCTTGCTTCTGGATATAGGAATGTTTTGCGGCGGGGCAGAGGAACTTTTGTCAGTCTGTGACCTGGTATATGTCCCGGTAAAGGAGGATGTCGTATCAGCTGCAAAGCTGGAGGAGTGGAAGGAATACTTAAAACGGTCCGGGCGCAGTGTGATTTGGGAAAAGCTGCGGTTTTTAAAGCTCCCGGGACCAGGGCAGGCTCTTGTCCGGGAAAATTACCTGGAGCAGCTTTTGTGGGGAGAGCTGGGAGACTTTGTGCGGGAATTAAGATAAGGAGGAAAAACCAAAACCCCGTTGCCGGGCATATACATGTGAAGGATAACAATTTTGTGGGGAGGTGATAGATGTGGCTTTGACAAATGTGGGAGTGGACCATGCGGCAGCGGGAAGTGACCCGCGAGAACAGGAGAAAAATCTTCTGGACCTTCTTCGCATGGAGGTGCGGGAAGGACTGTCTGGTCTGGATCAGATCGGGGATGAGGAATTGTACGACTGCATCGACCAGGCAATCGCAGGTCAGGCAGAACACCGCTACCTGCCTTTGGGAGAGCGCATTGAGCTGAAAAACCGGCTGTTTGACAGCTTCCGGCGGCTTGATATTTTGCAGGAGCTGGTCGATGACCCGGAAGTGACAGAGATCATGGTAAATGGAAAAGATCATATTTTTGTTGAGCGGGGAGGAAGGCTGG
This sequence comes from Clostridium sp. AM42-4, assembly GCF_003480105.1. NCBI lineage: Bacteria > Bacillati > Bacillota > Clostridia > Eubacteriales > Clostridiaceae > Clostridium > Clostridium sp. AM42-4. The sequence goes on along the minus strand of NZ_QUIK01000002.1, from coordinate 223,957 downwards.
AACGCTGGGAGCACAGCTTTGAGAGCGTGGAGCAGCTTGAGGATATGATCCAGCAGATTGTCAGCAAGATCAACCGGGTGGTGAATGTAAGCAGGCCGATCGCGGATGCAAGGCTGGTAGAAGATGGTTCCCGTGTACACATCGTACTTCCACCCATTGCCCTGGAGGGACCGGTGGTGACGATCCGAAAATTTCCGGAACCGATCACCATTGAGCGTCTGATCCACTATGGCTCTTTAACGGAAGAGGCGGCAGAATTTTTTGGGATGCTGGTGCGGTCCGGGTATAACATCTTCATCAGTGGCGGAACCGGATCCGGAAAGACCACATTTTTGAATGCGTTATCATCTTATATTCCCGAGACAGAGCGGGTCATTACGATTGAGGACTCTGCAGAGCTGCAGATCACCCAGGTGCCAAATCTGGTGCGCCTGGAGACCCGGGGAGCGAATGCAGAGGGCGAAGGTGCAGTCGAGATCAGTGATCTGATCCGGGCATCCTTGCGAATGCGCCCCAATTACCTGATTGTTGGGGAGGTCCGTGGAAAAGAATGCCTGGATATGCTGCAGGCGCTCAACACCGGACATTTTGGCCTTTCCACAGGACATGGGAATAGTGCGCGGGATATGCTTTCCCGGCTTGAAACCATGACGCTGATGGCTGCAGACCTGCCGCTGCCTGCGGTAAGGGGGCAGATCGCCTCGGCGATAGATATTCTGGTTCACCTTGGGAGACTCCGGGACCGGAGCAGGAGGGTGCTGGAGATTATGGAGGTGACAGGCTTTTCGGATGGGGAGATCCAGCTAAACCCGCTTTACCGTTTTATGGAAAGAAGGGATGCAGATGAGGAAAAGGAGCGGGGAGAGCCAGAAAAGTGCAGTAAGAGCAGAACTTTGCAACGGAGCGGAAAAGGAAGGGTTTCGGGCACGCTGGTCCGGGTCGGGAACCTTAAAAACCGGGAAAAACTGCAGGCAGCAGGCTGGGAAACAGCAGGGACTGGATTATAACCAGTATCACCTGTCAGCAAAGGAGTTTGCATGGGTGCTTGGAAAAAGTGCGGCAGTGAGCGGCTTATTTGCTTATGTGTTTTACCGCAGCATGCAGGTATTTCTGCTGTTGCTGCCGGTCAGTGTTTTTCTTCTTTTCTGGAGGGAGCGAAGACAGCGTTTAAAAAAACGCAAGCTCCTTTTAGCACAGCAGTTTAAGGAAGCTATGGTGATCCTGGCAGCATCGCTTAGTGCAGGCTACGCCATGGAAAATGCCATGGCAGTGAGTCTGGAGGAGTTGCGGCTTTTGTATGGGGAAAAAGGACTGATCGTTCAGGAGTTTTCCGGAATGGTGCAGCAGATCCGGACCAACCGGAATGTGGAGCAGGTGCTTTTGGAGTTTGCCGCCCGGAGCGGGCTGGAGGATGTGCAGAATCTGGCAGAGGTGCTGGGAATCGGAAAGCGGACAGGAGGTGATCTGGGAAGCATCATGCGCCACACGGCGGAAGTAATCCGGGATAAGATGCAGGTAAAAGAAGAGATCATGACGCTGACAGCGTCGAGACAGTTTGAGCAGAAAATCATGAACCTGATTCCTTTTTTCATCGTTTTCTATGTGGAAGGAACCTCGCCGGGCTTCTTTGACCAGATGTACCGGACCGGAATGGGACGGTGCCTTATGACATTGTGTATGGGATTATATCTGACTGCCTTCTGGCTGTCAGAGCGGATTCTCGACATTGAGGTGTAGTATGAGAGCAGGCGGTGGAGGACAAAACGAAAGAAACAAATATAAATCAATGCAGGGCAGGAGTGTCCAGAGAAGACCGCTGCAAAACGGAATACGTTATGGCAAAACAGAGCCGCAAAGAACTGGACAAAGCAAAACAGTAGCGGGCAAAAACAACCGAAGGTGGATAGAACAGATCAGAATGTGGCGAAGCAGGATTGCAAAAAGCAGCTTCCTGCGCCCGGGAGTCTGTGTTGCAGTCAGCCTGCTCCTTTGGGGGTATCTGACTTATCTGGCACCGGATCAGGAAAATGGCTTGTCACAGGGGCAGCTGGAAAGGGAAGGCTATGGTGGCTCACTAAAAGAAGAACAGCTGGTAGTAAGCGGCCTTGGAACTGAAGAGCAGACGGTGACGGTAAAGGTCAGTCCAAGGGTCTACACAAGAGAAGAAGCGGATGAGGTGTTTTTTGAGATCATGGACAGTCTGGAGGAAGAAATCCGCGGAAAGAACGAGAGTCTTCAGGCAGTGTCGGAAAATCTGAAGCTTCCCTCTTATCTGGATGAGTATGGTGTGCGGGTGCGCTGGCATTCTTCAGAGCCGGAGCTTTTGTCTTCAGCCGGAACGATTGAAGCTGGGATTGAAAAGAAACAGGAGGTGGTGCTTCAGGCAGAGCTTTCAGCAGGCGAGTACCGGGCAGATTTTGAACTGCCGGTAACGCTGGTGCCTAAGAAACTGACGGAGGAGGAACTGCTGAGAAAGCATTTTTCGAAAGAGGTAAACCGTCTGGATGAACAGCAAAAGCAGTTATCATCGCTGCAGCTTCCAATGGAATATCAGGGGAAAGCGTTGTCTTACCGAAGCGCAGAAAAAAACAGTTATGCTGTGATCCCATTATTGGGTGTGCTGATGGCGATGCTTCTTCTGTTGCAGGAGAAATCGGGCCAGCAGAAGCTGGAGAAAAAACGGGAGCAGCAGCTTTTGCTGGATTATCCGGAGGTGGTGTCAAAGCTGCAGGTGCTGGTAGGCGCAGGAATGACAGTGCGCAATGCCTGGGGCCGCATGGTCCATGATTATGAAAACGTATCTGGGAAAAAGGTACGGCCTGCTTACGAAGAAATGCGCCAGACCTATTACCAGATGGAAAATGGAACGGCAGAGGGAGTCGCATACCGGGATTTTGGAAGGCGGTGCCGCCTTCAGCCATATTTAAAGCTGAGCAGCATCCTGGAACAGAACCGGAAGACCGGAACAAAAAACCTGAGGGAGCTTTTGCACAGAGAGGTGGTGGATGCATTTGAACTGCGGAAAAATCTGGCGAGAAGACTGGGGGAAGAAGCGGGGACTAAACTTCTGGCTCCGCTTCTGCTCCTGCTGTTTGTAGTGATGATCTTTATCATGGTGCCTGCCATGATGACAATGGGGTGAAGTAAATGCGCAAACATATTGGACAGTTACGAAATAACAAAAGAAATGGGGGAAACATATGAATAAGAAGAATTGGAAGGAACATAAGCTGCTGCAGGAGTGGAACGCGTTCTGGAAACAGGAAGAAGGCGTTGGCACAATCGAGATTGTTTTGCTCCTTGTCGTGCTCATTGGATTGGTCATCATTTTCAAGGCCCAGATCACCAAGCTGCTGGAAAACATTTTTAAGGAGATCGAGAGCCAGTCAAAGGAAGTGTATTAGGAATACATGGTCAGGATGTGATGCGGGATGAGGCAGTATGGAAAAAAACAGGGATTAAGCGGACAGATCACAGTGTTTATCAGCATGATCCTAATGATCCTTTTTGCATTTTTGTGTGTGCTGATGGAGTCGGCGCGGACGGCCGGGGCAAGATGGTACTTGCAGATGGCAGCATCCTCTGCCATGGATTCTGTATTCAGCCAGTATCATCGGGAACTGTGGGACCGGTATCGCTTGTTGTTTGCGGAATATGAAAGCCCGGAAGAGATTGAGCAGGATTTCGCAGGATTTCTGCTGCCTTATCTGGAAACAAAAAACTGGTATCCTATGGCATTGGAGCAGACGGTTGCGGAGGAAATTGTGCGGGCCACGGACGGTCATGGTGCATATCTGGAGAAAGAAATCCTGGATTACATGAAATACGGAGTATGGAAGCTGGATTTTGAGGGTGATGCCGTGCCGGAGCTCTGGGACTATGAGCGGGAGGCAGAGGCGGTGACTGAGATGGCACAGAGCTACCGCCTCAGGACCCGGGATGTGTGGAAGCTGGAGCGGGTTCTGGAAGATATCAGCGGAAATCTGGACCGGCAGCGGACATTCCGTGAACAGGGCTTAAACAGTCTCTCGTCTTATGACGGTGCAGGATTTCGCCGGGAGGCAGAGCGGATGATCGGGGAATTAAGAAAGATTCCGGGACTGGTCCGGCAATATGAAAAAGAAGCAGACAAGCTGGCCACTGTCCTGGCATCAGACCGGCAGGAGCAGAATGCACGTGCGGACCGTTTCAGTGCCGGGACAGCAGCGGCCCTGGAGGAGGAAATCCAGGAATACGAGGCATACATAGCGGAAGATGGAAAACGGCGTCAGGAAATCCGGGATCTGGACCTAAGCAGTGCTGAGCAGATCCAGCGTCTGGAAGCATTGATCGAGCTCTCCTATGAAGTGGAACGGGAGATTGAGGAATGGGAGGATGATGACGATGAAGACGGAGATGGCGGCGAGCCAGATTATGAGAGCCTGTGGAGACCGGTGCGCAATGGACTGGAGGGTATCGTAATCCCGGTCTTATCGTTTGCGCATGGCATTCAGGATAAAGAAAAAGAAGGCTGGTTAAAGCAGGTGGAACAGCTTTACCAGGAGGGAATGCTGGGCCTTCTGGTACCAGATGGACACCAGATATCGGAAAAGCTCGCCAGCACAGCAGAGCTTCCTTCCCATACAGAAAGCTATGAGGAGGGTGCCGGGAGCGGCAGCATGGTGGATCATGTTCTGGTGAATGAATACTGCGGGATGTTTTTCTCACAGTTTTGTTCGGGAGCAGAGCAGAAGAATATTTCGGAGAAAAGGGAGAAACGGAAAGGTCTGTCAAAGACCGGGACAGATCCAGGCGAAACAACGGGGGACGGCACAAAGCCGGAAATACAGCTGGAAACACAGGCGCAGGTTCTGGATTACGAGATAGAATACCTCCTGTTTGGAAACGCAAGTGACCGGGAAAATTTAAGCGATGCGGTGCACCGGCTTTTAGCAGTCCGGTCCGGCCTGAATCTGATCCATATTCTTTCTGACAGCGGGAAGCGGGAACAGGCCAGGGCGCTGGCAGCCGTGATCACAGGTGCCGGTTCCATCACACCGCTGATTCTGGTGACAACCTTTTTTGTTATGTCAGTCTGGGCTTTAGGGGAAGCACTTATGGACGTAAAAGGACTTCTGGCCGGGAAAAAGGTGGTTTTGTTGAAAACATCAGAGGACTGGACGTTAGATGTGGAAAACCTGCTGGTTTTAGGACGGGATGGAACACTGGAAGCGGGAGGCGGGGAACGCGGACTTTCGTATCTTTCCTGGCTGAAGATCCTGCTATTTGTGGAACCGGCAGTCCGGCAGGAATACCGGATCATGGATGTGATCCAGCTGAATCTGGGACAGGGAAAAAGCGGATTCCGCATGCGAAACGGAGTGTATCAGGTGCACATGTCCGGGAATGTTTGTGGAAAATACCTGTTCTTTTCTCCGGCATTTGTGGAAAACATGACAGGAAACCGGGAAACGGGAATGAATCTGACCGTGAAAGTAGAACGGCGCTATTAAAAAGGAGGTGAAAAGGAATGCTCTGCTGGATGAAAGATCTGGTCAGCCGTGGAAAACAACGGGCGAATCAGAAAAATAAAACAAATGTACCTCTCCAAGTACGAAGCCCCTTTCAGAAAGACAAATGGTTCTCAGCCCCAAAATGCGGCAGGAAATATGAGTCCAGCAGGGCATTCCCTTTCACCTCCCTAAACGCGTCCCTGACACTGGAAGCATCCCTGGTGCTGCCACTCCTGATCTTTGCTTCAGTCTGTCTGATGCTTCCGGCCAGGATCATGATGACAGAGCGGAAAATGCAGGCAGGCCTGGAAGCTGTGGGAGAGGAACTGAGCCAGTATGCGTATCTCCTGGACAGTGTCGAGCGGGGAAACTTAGGCAGCATTCCAGGGGCAGGGGAAGCAGCCCTGGCATTTTGCCAGAATGCAGCGGCCGTAGCAGCTCCCATTTATGCCTACGGAAAAACAATGGATTACTGTGACACGGCACGGGTATCCCACGTCAGTATGCTGGGATCTTCTATCCGTGAGGATGGGGAGACGCTGGATCTGGTTATGGAATATGATATTTCCTTTCCGTTTCCGGTACTCGGACTTTCCTCCCTTCATCGCACGGTGCGAAGCCGGAGACGGTGCTGGATCGGAAGAGAAGGGCGTTATGGGGCAGATGCGAATGCCGGTGATGAGGATGAGCAGATTGTATATGTCGGGAAGAACAGCACGCGCTATCATCCGGACCGGAGCTGCCATTACCTGTCAAACAAACTGACTGCGGTAGCCTGGGAAAGTGTATCCGGTAAGCGGAACACAGACGGCAGCAAATATTATCCATGCGCCTCCTGTGCAAAAAACGCAGGAAAGGGAAGCACCGTTTACATTATGCCAAGCGGGGGACGCTACCATACGATGCAGGACTGTAATGCGATCATGGCTTATGTGCGGGCCGTAAAATTAAAAGAGGTAAAGCATCTGGGGGCCTGCTCTTATTGCGGTGGAGGATGACAAAAATGACGATGACTCTGGTTCTGGCCCGCATGGGCATCTTTATAATTTTTCTGATGACAGCGGCCTGGCAGGACTTAAAAGCAAAACAGATCAGGATATGGGTATTATGTTTGGCCGGAATGGCAGCAGTGTTGTTTCAGGTACTGACCGTTTTTATGGCATTGTATACCGGGGAGGAGTCAGTGGTGCGTCCAATGATCATGGCAGGAGGAGCTGCTTTATATGGAGATGGTTCAGGCACTGGGAGCGTGTGGGAAGTCTGTCTGCCTTATCTGTCTGGCCTTCTGCCAGGTGTGGCCCTGCTGGTATTTTCCTGGCTGAGCCAGGGAATCGGAACAGGGGACGGCTGCTTTTTTCTGGTAAGCGGTCTGCTCCTGGGGCTGGCAGATAATCTGCTCCTTTTGTGCGGGGCAGTGTTTAGCAGCGGGTTATTTGGATTGGGCTATTATGTGTTTCACTGTGTGAACCGCTGCTGGAACCGAAACAACGATCAGAAGAGAAAAATAGGGATTGGAAAGACAGAGCTTCCGTTTTTGCCTTTTGCAGTGATACCTGGAATTGGGATTGTGGTAAGCCGGCTGGTACAGATGGAAATTTTGGTTTTATAGGAAATTGTTTCCTAAGACATCCGAAATATTTCGTGGAATGCAAAGCAGTGATTGAGCATGTTATGGAGCTATTAGAAGGGAATGCAGAGTGCACCTCGCATAAAGACAGGTGGCTGTCAGGAAGGGGATAGGCAAGAGCGAGTGATATACACGGGAGAAAGACGTCAGAAAAAAGGATTGCGGGCCAGTATGACGGTAGAGGCCGCAGGCGTTATGGCGGCAGTGCTGGTCACACTTATGGTCCTGATGGGACAGGCAATGAATTGGAGTGCCAGGGCAGCAGGGAATTTCAAGCTGCATGAAACTGTGGAGAGGGAACGTCATCAGATTGAGCATGACCAGGAGAATCGCATTCAGAGGCAGGCAGGCGGAAGAAATTGGAGCTTAGAGATTTCGGCACCTGTATTCCGGCCGGAAAATTTGCTTAGGATGTGGAGTCTGGTGGAGGATAGAACATGAAGACCAGTTATCAGAGAGAAATGAAGCGAAATTACCTGATCGTAGACCCGGAACTGTCGGAGATTCCGGAAATGATTCCATTTGAGCAGAAAATGCTGGAGCAGAACCAGATTGACGGAATCCTGCATTTTCAGGTAAGACAGAAGGATGAAAAAATCCGTTTCTTTTATGAGATCACATCCAGACAGCCATTGATCCGAATGCTGGAGGGGCAGTCTGTGCAGGCACCGCAGATCCGCGCCCTGGTATTTGGAATCGCACGTGCCCTGGATCATATGGAGCAGTACCTGCTCAGTGAGAAAAGTGTATTGCTGGATCCGGAATATCTGTATGTAGATCCGGAAAACCTAAAGGTCTGGTTGTGCCTGGTTCCTGGAAGAGAGTGCGATTTCCCGGAGGACTATAGTAAGTTTTTGGAGTACCTTCTTGGAAAAGTAGACCACCGTGATAAGGAATCCGTGGTGCTGGCGTATGGACTCTACCAGGAAACCAGAAAAGAAAATTATGGAATGGGAGATATTTTACGGCTTGCGCAGCAGAAATACAGTGTGAGTGGATCGGAACACAGGAGCGATTCAAGTGAGTTTCGAACAGGATATAGACGAAATGAAAGAATGGGGACTGATGAAATAACACAAACAGACGGAGCTGCTGCTACAGACAGAGCTGTTGTCGCGGATGAAAGCTCTGAGTGGAAGTGGCAGGAGCAGGATCAGTACCAGACTGGGGAAGCTGACTGGAAATCGATGCCAAACGGAAACCACCCGGCAGAATGGCAGCTGGGAACGGTGCGTACCAGCAAGATCCAGACAGATTCAGAACCGGAACAGGGTGGCTTTTTTGGAAGGTGGAAAGAGCGCAGAAAAAAACGGCAGGAGGAGAAACAGCGGGAGTATGAGCGGGCGCTCCAGATGCCTTGGGAGATGATGTTTGCAGAAAACGATTCTCCGGAATCGCCGGAAGATTTTCAGGAATACGGGGCGGTCACGCAAAGAAATCAGGCGGGAAAACAGGAAACAGCAGTGCAGTCATTTGAACGGCCTATGCAGAGCAGTGACACCGTTCTTTTGAATGGGGAAGCTTCCGAAAGCAGTGCCCGCATCCGAAGGCTTGTGGCATTGGATGCAGGCACAGAGGATATTGCCATCGCATATTACCCGTTTATCATTGGAAAACAGGAAAATCTGGTAGACTACGTCCTGGCCCGGGAAACGGTCAGCCGGCTTCACCTTAGGATTGACCGGAAAGATGACCGCTATTATGTACAGGATTTAAATTCTACAAATGGGACCAGCGTGGGCGGTCATATGCTGGAAAATAATGAGACCATGGAAATCTGGGATGGAGTGGAAGTAAACATTGCGGGGGTAAGGTACCGGTTTGAGTAGGGAGATTTATTTTTGTCTTATGAATGACTAGCCCCAGTCTCCCGGATGATCGCATCTGCCCGTTTCTTTACTTCAGGACGGAGTACGGCTCCGATGCCTGGTGCGGTTGGAAGCTTGGCATGACCATCTTCAATGACCGGAAGTGCTTCCACAATATCCTGGTACCAGGTCGCAAGGTTTGCACGCACAACCTCCTGGAACAGCCCGGCCGGGGAGTTTAAGCCCAGGTGAAGGCCAGCCCACAGAAGGACCGGACCGGTGCAGTCGTGCGGTGCGATCGGAATATTATAGCTTTCTGCAAGGGCAGCAATCTTGCGGCCTTCTGTAAGGCCACCGCACCAGCCGAGATCCAGCATGGCGTAATCAAATGCACCTGCTGCGAACATTTGGCGGAAGGTGACGGCTCCGGCGAGCGTTTCACTGCCGCAGATCGGTGTTCTGGTCTTATGGCGGAGTTCTTTGATCTGCTGGATATCATCCATTTTGCAGAGCGGGTCCTCTGCCCAGAAAATGTCGTAAGGTTCCAGTGCTTTACAGATGCGGAGGGCAGCAGGTGCACTCCAGAGACTGTGCATCTCACACATGACCTCAATCTGGTTGCCGACTGCATCGCGTATCTGCTGGAATGGTTTCAGGCCGGCTTCCAGATCTGTGGCAGAGATCCAGTTTCCCTGGGTCTTGGCTGCAAATGGATCAAACGGCCAGATCTTCATGATTTTATAACCCTCGCTTAACAGGCTTTTTGCCAGGGCACCGGCGTCACGGTTGAATGCGACCTGGTCATCATAAGGTCCACGCATTTCATCCTTGTCAGTGATCATGCGGCGGCTGCTTCCGGAGTTATAGGCACTGCTGCTGGCATTGAAGGAATAACCGGAGCAGGTGTTGTAAACCTGGATGGAAGAGCGGGAAGCGCCTCCCAGTGCCTCATAAACCGGAATGCCGTGGCGTTTTCCGGCCAGATCCCAGAGTGCGATATCGATCGCACTGGCAGCGCGGACTTCTGCGCTGGCACTGTGAAAGCCGACATAAGGGGTCAGCAGGGTTCTGGAAATAAGTTCGATATTTCTGGAATCCTGTCCGATCAGCCACGGGCAGATATCGTGATGGATGATGGTTTCGATCGCAGCGGTACCTCGCCAGGCTTCGCCCAGTCCGGTAAGGTTTTCATCAGTTTCAATCTCAACCCAGATGCTGTTTGGAAACTGCTCCAGGCGAATGGTGCGGACATTGGTAATGATGGACATAGAGAAATCCTCCTCGTTAATTTTATATTGTAATCCTATCATAAAGCAGGCGAAGAAGATATGCCATTCATAAAAATGTAAAAACAGAAGTTTCACTTATACAAAACAGAAAAAAACTGAAAAATCAGAGGGAAAATACGGGAAAGTATAAGCTTTACTTATGAAGAAACAGGAAATGGATTTGCGCCTCCTTTGTAAATTGGCTATAGTAAAGGCATCAGAAAACTGATTGGTCTTTCACGAAAAACAGGAATAAGCAAAGGAGAAAAAAGGTATGAAAAAAATGTTATCAGTGATGCTGGCAGCGGGATTAGTATTGGGATTAAGCGCATGTTCCGGTGGCAGTGCAGGGACAGCAACAACAGGAGCAGAAACAAAAACAGAAGCGAAAACCGAAGATAAAACTGCAGAAACAACCGGTTCAGAAGCTGGTGAGCGGGTATGGCCAACGACAAAGAATGTAGAGATTATCTGCCCGGCTTCAGCAGGTGGACTTACCGATAGTGCGGCACGTATTTGGGCAAATTATCTTGGAACACAGTTTCCAGATACAAACTTTATTGTAAATAATGATAATACCGGTAATGGAACAGTTGCAATGGAAACCGTACGAAACAGTCAGGATACGGATGGCAGTACACTGCTGTTTTATAATACCGGAATGCTGATTGCAAAATATACTGGTGCGTATCAGTATAGTCTTCTGGATGATTTTAATTTCTGTACAGTAGGATATGCTACCAATCCAGATGGATTTATTCTTTGTGTTGCCGGTGATTCTAAGTATGAAAATGTGGAAGATCTTGTGAATGCCATGAAAGCAGAGCCGGGCAAACTGGTTACGGGAATTCAGAATGGTTCTACCAGACAGTTCCTGGCAGGTGCTATGAAAGCAGCAACAGAGACGGATTTTAAGATGGTTGATAGTGGTTCAGAAGCAGATACGATCACAGCTCTGTTAGGAGGCAATCTTGATTTTGCATTCGTACAGGCAGGAAATGCAACTCAGTATGCACAGACTGGTGACATGAAGCTTCTTGGAATTTGTCAGGCAGAGCGTTCTGAAAATTATCCGGATGTTCCTACGATTGCAGAACAGGGTGTTGAAGGAATGGATTTGAACGCATTGCAGATTATTGCAGGTCCGAAGAGGATGTCTGACGAAATTGCAGAAGCAGTAGCGGCAACCATGGAGGGATATGCGAAGGATGAGACTGTACAGAGTTCGCTGGCCAATATGAAAGTTAGTTATTCGGAATATGTAGACCGTACAGCATCCAGAAAATTGGTGGAAGATACGAATGCAAGTTTTGCGGAAGCAGCAAAGGCTCTTGGATATTAATGTGGGTAAAAAGACGAGGTGATATCATGAAGCGGGATCGTGCGACAGGGATCATTGCTGCATTGCTGGGAGTGCTTGTGGCGGTGTATGCGTGGATGCTCCCTAAATCGGGAATTGAAGGGGATATTGGTCCGGCGGTGTTCCCCTATATGGCTGCAGTTATGTTGATTGTATGTGGTGTAATCTTGGCTGTCCGTCGGCAAAAGGAAGACAGCGCACCGTTTCTTCCGGAAATGATACAGAAAAAGCGCTTTCTTGTGATAACGCTGGTATACGTTTTGTATGGAATTCTTCTGTGGGCAGTAGGATTTTTGATTGCCACACCAGTGGCATGCTTTGTGCTATGTATCATGATGAGTGGAAGCAGAAAAATTGCTAAATGGAAACTTGCTGTATTTTCACTGATTGTGACAGCGGTGGTATATTATTGCTTTTACACGTTGCTTAGCTTAAAGCTTCCAACGGGCAGTATCATTCGTTTTGTGATTTAGGAGGAATGTGACATGACATTTGCGTTACAGGCATTACAGATTTTTTTCACACCTTCCATGCTGCTTGTGTGTCTGGTGGGCGGACTGGCAGGCGTAATTTTCGGCGCAATTCCTGGATTATCTGGCGGTACTTGCATGATTTTAGCGCTTCCGATTACATATGCCATGAATACCAATATGGCAGTAGCACTGCTGACCAGTATCTGGGTTGGTGGAACTTCTGGTTCGTTTATCGGCTCCATTTTGTTGGGAATTCCGGGATCAGTGGCATCTATCGCGACAGTTTATGATGGATATGAATTTACAAGAAAGGGTGATCCGGTTCGTGCGCTATCAGCGGGAACTGTAGCAAATTTTGTGGGAACGGTACCTAGCCTTCTGATTGCTATGTTCTCTTGTCAGATCATTGCAAAGTATGCCATCAAACTTGGTGCGTGGGAGTATTTTGCTCTTGGATTTTGTGCTATAACACTGGTTATTACTCTTTCCAAGGGAAATATGATCAAGGGTCTGATTGGAGCGGCTTTGGGATTGCTGTTATCTGCTGTTGGTACTGCTCCAATTTGTGGAACACCGAGATTTACTTTTGGAAGCTATTATTTTTCCGGTGGTTTTTCTCTGGTGTGTGTCATGATGGGCATTTTTGCCGGAAGAATCATCATCATGGAATATGCTAAGGGTGAAAAACTGGGAGATGGAGCGAAAGAAAATAAGATCAAAGTAGGTGGTTTCCATCTGCCAATCACCGATGTGCTGAAAAATATCAAAAATATGATTGTTTCATTCCTGATCGGTCTTTGGATTGGTTTTCTTCCGGGAATGGGAGCAGCCTTATCTAATGTAGTAGCATATGCAGTTGCAAAGAGTTCTTCCAAGCATCCGGAAGAATTTGGAAAAGGCTGTATTGATGGTGTTTTTGCACCGGAAGTAGCAAACAACGCGTCCATTGGCGGTGCGCTGATTCCGGCAATTGCGCTTGGAATTCCTGGTGATACAGCAACAGCCTTGATGCTTGGCGGCCTGGTAATTCATGGAGTAGAATCTGGACCGTTAATGTTCCGAAACCAGCCGGTTATGGTGTATTGCATTTTTGTTGCAGCAATTTTTGGAGCGATTTTTGTTCTTCTCGGTGAGATTTTTGGTATGAAAGCGTTGCCAATGCTGCTGACTGTGTCATACCATTATCTGTACCCGGCAATTGTGGTACTTTGTTTTGCTGGCGTGTATATCAGTTCTGGCAATATTTTTGCAGTATTTGCTTCTATTTTCTTCACTCTGCTTGGAATTTGGATGCAGTTTGCAGGCATCCCGAATAGTCCATTTACGTTGGCATTTGTGTTAAGCACCATTCTGGAAACCTATTTCAGACGGGCATTAAGTTACTCTGGAGTTGCTACTTTTTTCACCAGACCGATTTCCTGTGTCTTGATTGTTGTGTCTCTTGCAACTGTTTTCTGGCCGGTAATCCGGAATCGCTTTTTTGCGAAAACATTTGCACAGGTTGAAGATGATGACTGATTCATTATTGATTTTGTGGAAAGAACAGTGTGGGATTTCTCGCACTGTTTTTTTCTGCGTTTCCATGCTATAATTTTACAAAACGCAGGCAGGAGGGAAGATATGAATTTACGACAGATGGAATATCTGTTGGCTGTTGTAGAAACAAAAAACATCTCCAGGGCAGCAGAGCAGTGTTATATTTCACAATCTGGAATGAGCCAGCAGTTGGCCAGTGTGGAAAAAGAACTGGGTATGCCGGTGTTTCAACGGGTAAATAATGAATTAATTCCGACTCGTGAGGGAGAAATCTATATCCGATATATAAGGGAAATTCTGGGACTTCATGCCCGGGCATTGCGGGAAATGGAGGATTGCGCAAATCCGGACCGCGGGAGAATTTTGATTGGAGTCGGACCAGAGCGTGGAAATGCAATGATACAGCAGATATTTCCGGGATTTCGGAAAAAATTTCCGAATGTTCAGATCCAGATTGTGGAAAACCATTTATATGAAATGGAACAGATGGTATGCAACAACATGTTGGATCTGGCAGAAGCTGCGTATATGCCGCAGATACCCAACAGCTTAAGTTCGGATGTAAAGGCAGTAGACTTGTACACAGAGCGGATTATGCTGATCATGCCGAATACGCCGTATTATCAGAAAAAGTTGCAGCGTCTCGGTCTGGAAGCAGAAAAGAGTGTGGTGAATCTTGTGGACTTTCAGGAGGAGGGATTTGTGATTCCATCAGAAACGAGAATCCGTCTGAGACGTCTTGTTGATAAAACATTTCAGGACGCAGGATTTGTCCCAAAGGTAATGTTGGAGACAAGTAATAATGCCTCAGCGATTAATTTTGTGGCGGGAGGAAATTATTTGAGTCTGGTTCCGCAGTCTTATTATTACGGAGTATATGGTCAGACTGACCGGTTAATTTACCGGATGATACGGCAAAATCCGTACTGGAATCGAGCATTGATTTATCGGAAAAATGCCAGATTAACAGAAGCTGAGAAATGCCTGATCCATATGATTCGTGATTTTCACAGCATCATGAAGGAAACGCTGAATCAAGACAATCTTAATGGCCCCCTGATCCCCGGAAATAAATAACATTCAGAACGGAGTTTGCATGAACCAATATCAGAATCCTTATTATATGGTGCCGCAGCGGCGGCCGCGGGCCTGGGTAAACGGCACGCTGATTATCCTGAATATCCTTTATTTTTTATATCTGGAACTGGCGGGATCCACGGAGGACGCGTATTTTATGCTGGAACACGGGGCCATGTATGGTCCGTTTGTTTTGCGGGGCCACGAATACTACCGGCTGCTGACATCTGTCTTTATGCACTTTGGCATCAATCATATTGTGAATAACATGCTGGTTTTGTTTGTGCTTGGGGATAACCTGGAGCGGGCACTGGGAAAAGTGAAATATCTGATTTTTTATCTGATCTGTGGTGTCGGCGCCAATGTGGTTTCTATGCTGCTGGAAATGCCGTTTGAGGACTGGTCTGTGGGAGCCGGGGCGTCCGGCGCAATCTTTGGTGTGGTTGGTGGTTTGATTTATGTGGTGGCGGTAAACAGGGGACGTCTGGAGGATTTGAGCACACGGCAGCTGGTGATAATGGCGGCATTTTCCCTGTATCTGGGATTTACCAGCACCGGAGTCGACAATGCAGCTCATGTGGGCGGTCTGATCATCGGCATTATACTGGCAGCACTTTTCTACCGAAAACCCCGCCCCACTTGCCGATCCACAATATGGGATGTATAATGTGTTTTAGCAATACGCAGTGCCAAAAACGAGCAGAACGACCTGGTTGTGCTTGCACGAGCCAGAGCGTGAGGCGAGTTTTTGATAGGGCGTAAGCCCGTTAGTGAAAAAACACGAAGTGTTTTTGAACGTGCACTGCGGACGTTGAAAACGCGCACTGCAAGAAACCAAATGGAGGAAATGAACATGAGAGATGATAATTGTATTTTCTGCAAGATCGCAAACGGCGAAATCCCGTCTGCTACTGTATATGAGGACGATGACTTCCGTGCGATCCTGGATTTAGGTCCGGCATCCAAGGGACATACCCTGATCCTGCCGAAGAATCATTATAAAGACATCTGCGAGGCAGATGAGGCAGTTATGGCAAAAATCCTGCCGCTTGCTGCAAAGCTCGGAAAAGCAATGAAGAGCCAGCTTGGTGCCAGTGGATTCAATGTTGTCCAGAATAATGGAACCAGTGCAGGTCAGACGGTCTTCCATCTGCATGTTCATGTCATTCCGCGCTACGAGGGTGGCCCGGATATGGTAAACTGGAAGCCGGGTAAGCCGGAGCAGGAAGAACTGGCGCAGACTGCAGGAGCTTTAAAGGCAGGGCTGTAAAAAATAGCAATGTAAAACTTCAACAGGGTCGCCTGAGTTGCCTTTTGGCAACTCAGACGACCCTTGTTATATGCTTAAATTGCTATTCCGCATAAGAAGCAATCAGCCCCATGACAATGCTTACAGCATCGGACAGCTCACTTTTTTCCATCGCGTCTACAAATTTTCTGCGATTTTCGTAGGTGGATTCGATGGCATCATACAGGGAGTCGCCGGTGATGTTTTCTTCCTCCAGAACAGTGGAGAAGCCCTGTTTTTCAAAGGAACGGGCATTTAAGATCTGGTCACCGCGGCTGGCAGCAGCGGAAAGCGGGATTAATACATTTGGTTTTCTGAGAGCCAGGATCTCGCAGATGGAGTTGGCGCCTGCGCGGGAGAGGACAATATCTGCGGCGGCAAACAGATGGCGCAGCGGAGCATCTACATATTCATATTGGACATAACCCGGGCGTCCGATGAGGCTTTCATCCAGATGTCCCTTTCCGCAGATATGTATTACCTGGTATTTCTGCAGAAGCTTTGGAAGCAGTTCACGCACAGCGTTGTTGATGGCAACAGCGCCAAGACTTCCGCCGATGACCATAATGATCGGTTTGGCTGCTGAAAGTCCTGTGAAGTTTAAGCCGGTCAGGCGGTCTCCCTGAAGTAATTCCCGGCGGATCGGAGAACCGGTGAGGACTGCTTTATCAGCCGGAAGGTACTGCAGGGTTTCCGGGAAATTGCAGCAAACCTTGGCCGCGGATGGGATACAGATCTTGTTGGCCAGTCCAGGAGTCATATCGGACTCGTGGATGATGGTCGGGATCTTATAGTGCTTGGCAGCCAGAACGACTGGAACAGCTACAAAGCCGCCTTTGGAGAAGACCACATCCGGGCGGTATTTCTTTAAAAGTGCGCGGGCCTCCGCATAGCCTTTGATGACGCGGAACGGGTCAGAAAAGTTTTTTAAGTCAAAGTAACGGCGCAGCTTGCCGGATGAAATGCCATCGTAAGGAATACCAGCTCCCTCAATAAGCTTTTTTTCGATGCCGTTGTAGGAACCGATGTAGTGGACCTCGTAGCCGCGCTCCTGCAATGATGGAAGCAGGGCCAGGTTTGGTGTAACGTGTCCGGCAGTACCGCCGCCGGTCAGAACGATCTTCTTCATATAGAAATACCTCCGGTTGGATAAAAGTCTGTGTAATCGTAACAGTCTGTCACTCTCACAGTTACGCGCGGGTACATAGCTGTACTACTATAGTAACTGCCGTGCCAAAAATGTCAACCCTGAATCGTTTTACGATTGCCTTTCGGGAGAAGGTTTGCTAGACTAATAGCAGAAACATTGCTGCCACACATGCGGGAACTGTAATGACAAGGTTTGCCGGGTTCATGGACAGCAACAGCAGAGCGGTTGCCAGAGATAAAAAACAGCCGTAAAAGTTAAATGAAAGCAGAGGAATTTATAAATGTTAGGAATTATTGGTGCCATGAAGGCGGAGGTAGAACAGTTAAAGCAGGAAATGAAGCAGCCGGAGGTTGTGACCGTAGCCGGCATGGAATTTTATAAGGGAACCATCGGCGAAAAAGAGGTGGTGGTAGTCCAGTCCGGAATCGGTAAAGTCAGCGCAGCTTTATGTGTGCAGATCCTGGCAGACCGGTTTGGCGTGGATGGCGTAGTCAATACTGGTATTGCCGGTTCTTTGAAGGCTGAGATCAACATTGGCGATCTGGTGCTTTCTACCGATGCGATCCAGCACGATGTAGATGCCACTAATTTTGGTTATCCGCTGGGCGAGATCCCGCAGCTTGGAACCCTGAACTTTGTTGCAGATGAGCGCCTGCGCAGTCTGGCAAAGAAGTGCTGCGAGGAGGTAAACCCGGATATCAGTGTTTATGAAGGAAGAGTATTAACCGGTGACCAGTTTATCTGCGACAAGAGCAAGAAGGAATGGCTTGGCGAGACCTTTCATGGTGCCTGCACCGAGATGGAGGGCGCAGCCATCGCTCAGGCAGCATACTTAAACAAGATCCCGTTTCTGATCGTGCGCGCCATCTCCGATAAGGCAGATGACAGTGCATCTATGGACTATCCGGAATTTGAGCGCAAGGCTATCATCCACAGCACGAACCTGACCCGCGCCCTGATCCTTGCATATTAAGACACGTTGTGACTGTGAAGGTACTGAACAGTTACGACGCGTTTTTTAGCAGAATTTGACGAACGATTCTGAGCTCCCTGAACTTTTCAAACGGTGCATGGGCAGTTATAATGATAGCTGTCTGAGACACCAGGGCAGCTGCACTTCCAGGTGGAGAGGATCCACACCTGGAAATTTTTGCAGCTGTAAAAGGAAAAGAAAGGGGAGCTGTTTTTATGCTGCAATTACTGGAAAGTGGCCGTGCGCTGTATGTGCTGACGGCAGCCTGTGTACTGGGAATCCTGACACGGATGATCACCAGACGTGCTTACAAAAGATTGCTGAAGGAAAGCAAAGACCTTTCAATGACAAAAAACAAAAGCTTAAAGGAACTCCGGCAGAGAGCGGAGAATACATACCGGGTGAACCAGGGACTGGTAGACAGCGGGGCCTGGCTGGAGCATCAGCTATATGATTTTAAAGCAATGGGGATCCGGCTTTTAAACTGGACCAGTCTTGGAATCCGGCTGACCTGGCTCTGCCTGCTTTTTGGCGGTGCCTGTGCATTCTTTTCTTACTGGTACCGGCTTGATACCTACTATGTTGTGATGTATGGAGGCGGAGCGGTATTGATGGCAATGCTTACAATGCTGTTTGATGGCGGCATTGCCGGAGATTTGAAAGAGCAGCTTCTGATCAGCCTGCAGGACCAGATCGATAATGTGATCGGTCCGAAGATGGCGCGGAACCTTTCTATGGAAAATGGACGCACGGAAGGCATGGGTGACCGGGGCGCACTGCGCAAGGTAAGCCGTCTGGTGGACCGGGCTGGCAGAATGGGCCGGGTGGAGCCGGAAGAGGAGCAGGAACAGGCGGTACAGTCCGTGCAGACGGCTGCCACAGCTTCTTCCGGGCGCAGGGAAAAACGCAGAAACAGTGGCCGCATGACGGTATCCGGAAAAACACCGGGAGTAGCAGCCGTCTCGTCCGGAGCGGCAGGACTGGGGCAGGCAGATCCCGCGCAGGAGGCGCCTGACCGAGAAAAGAGTATCCGGGATGCAGATTTTATTAAGCGGGGATTGGAACAGATGGCTGCAAGCCGGGAGAAAAACAGAAACGGTGATGAAAACTGGATCCGGGATCTGAAGCCGGAGGAGATTGAATTGATCGGAGATATTTTAAAGCAGTATCTGGCATAGCACCCGGAATGAAATAGTATAATAATTGAAATGTGTGGCATTGACAAAATCTTGTTGCCAGGCACACATGCATGAATTGCAACAAAGAAGGACGCATTTTCCATATTACAAGGAAAATGCGTCCTTTTTCTGTGGTGCATTACAGCAGTTTCACTGGTACGTGGCACCTATGGTAACATTTTATTCTTCTATCACTTCAATTTCCAGATAATCGAAATCGATCTGCTCAATGAAGCTGTCTTTGGTGAACCGTGTTTTTGCATGGCGCTTAAAGTCATTGATGTTGGAAGAGAGCCAGATTGGTTTCCCGAGATCAAATTCATAACAGATATCATCCAGCGCCTGAAATACCATGCTGGTGCGGGAGATGCTGTAATCGGTCAGGCAGATCACGGTGTCGGTTATGAGGTGGCTGTCTTTCCAGATTTTTCCCCACATACGAAACATAAATTTTGCTCCTTTTTGTTTGTAGCTGCTTCGTTTCCTCGCAGTTATGTTCATTTTTAGTAAACGGTACAGGTAATGGAATAACCTGGAGATTCCCGCTCACTATCCTAAGAGTATAGAAGATTTTTCCCCTTCTGTAAAGGCACTTTCACGTTACTGCTCACATTCCGGTCAGAAATAGTTGGACCAATCCATCCGATTGTAGTAAACTGTATATAATATATTGGGAAAAGCTTTTGCAAAAGACAAGCTTTCGAAGGAGGAAACTGTTATGGCGCAGACAATTGAGGAATGCCTGGACTATCTGGCAGCAGCCAGGGAATCTGTTGAGGAGCTGTCACTTGCAGCAGACCGGGAGGAGCAGTTAAAGCAGGATGAAGCCCGTCTGAAAAAATCCCTGGATGCAGAAAAAAAGCAGATGGCAGATGCCGTTGGAAGTACAGTAAAAAAGCGGAGAGAGGATTTAAGCTCCAGCTATGACGTAGAGATCAACAAAGCTCAGGACCTTCTTAAAAAGGCCCGGGCAAAGCGGGAAAAGGCGAAGAACCAGGGAATTAAGGAGCGGATCGCGGAGGAGACATCAGAGCTTCATGAGTACAACAAGGAGCTGGTCAGCCGCATGAAGGCAAAATTCCGGGAATACCATGCGCCGTCCTGGTGCCGGAGCCGCCTTTACTACAGCCTTTACATGCCAAGATGGGCGAAGGAGTTTTTCGGTCTTCTGATCTTTATCGCATTATTTTTCCTGGCGCTGCCGTTTGGCGTTTATGCAGTATTGCCGGAGCATAAGACCTGGTACCTGGCGCTTATTTATGTGGCCGATATTTTGGTGGTGGGCGGCATTTATATGTGGATCGGCAATCATACCAAGCTTCAGTATGCGGAGTGTTTAAGGGAGGGACGCCAGATTCTCGACCAGATGCGTGCCAACGATAAAAAGATCAAGGTCATCACCGGGACGATCCGCAAGGACCGCAACGAGTCGCTTTATAATCTGGAGAAATATGATGATGAGATCGCACGGCTGACCCAGGAACTGAATGAGGTGGCTGCGAAGAAAAAAGAGGCTTTGAATACGTTTGAGACTGTGACAAAAAACATTCTCCAGGATGAGATCGAGCATAGCCACCGGGAAAAGATCGGGGAGCTGGAGCACCAGTATGCGGATGTGAAAAAGCAGCTTCAGCTTACCACGGCAGAGGTGAAGGCACGCCGCCTGACCCTGACAGACCAGTATGGAAGCCATCTTGGAAGAGAATTTTTAGATCCGTTCAAGCTGCAGGATCTGAGCAATATCCTCCAGCAGGGACGGGCCACTAATATTAGCGAAGCGATCAGCGTTTACCAGGAAGAGGAAAAAAGCCGCTGACGCATAAAAGTTGTCCCATGTGCCTATAATAGGAGTAATAAAACGGCGCAGGCGGGATAAAACATGAAAAAGAAAACCAGAGAGCAGGACATATACTATTTCGATTCGAAGGAGCAGGAGGACACCGGACGTTGTGCCGGCATGCTCCGGCAGATGATCAGTGAGATCATGCAGCGGGAGAACCGGAAGGGTGTCCTGCTCTTTTGTATTGGAACAGACCGCTCGACCGGTGACAGTCTTGGTCCGTTGACCGGCCACAAGCTGAAGGCCGCCGGGCTGGAGGACTGCTTTGTCCAGGTGGTGGGGACACTGGATTGCCCGGTCCACGCCATGAACCTGGAGCAGGCAGTTTTCATGGTACACCGGTGCTACCCGGAGTATGTGATCGTGGCAGTGGATGCATCGGTGGGACAGACAGAGCACGTGGGCTGCATTACCCTGGGAAGAGGAGCGCTCCGCCCGGGACTCGGGGTGAGCAAGGAGCTGCAGGCGGTGGGGGATATTTTTATTACCGGGATCGTGGGAGGATACGGAAGCTATGACCCGCTCATGCTGCAGAGTGTGCGCCTTTCCGTGGTGATGCGGATGGCCGATTACATCTGTGCCAGTGTCCGGCAGGCACTGCGCCCGGATGTGCGCAGCTTTTGTCGAAGAGTTTTTTGAACGTGGTGACCGGAACTGACAAATTATACGCAGACTCCGTGATATGATGCATCAAAGTATAAAATATCATGTAGTGGGGTGAGGTCATGGGAGAACTTTATAATCCGTATCCGAAGCTGCCGAAGAATATCCGGCAGGTCGGGGAGCGGGACCAGGTGGTAAAGCTTTATATCGAGGATTATGTCAATACATATTTAAAACGGCTGTATCCGGCTGGCGGACAGGATCTGCGGGTCGGCCTTTTGCTGGGAGAGATCCGCACAGAGGACGGTGTCCCGTTTCTTTTTATTGACGGTGCCATAGAGATGGAGCAGGTAACAAAGGAAGGGGAAAAGGTAGAATTTACCGAGGAAGCCTGGAAGAAGGCGTATCAGGTTATGGAGCAGATGTTCCCGCATCGCAGTGTGCAGGGGTGGTTTTTGTGCGGGGCACCGGGCTGTGCGCTTAGCCCGCTTGATTACTGGAAGCAGCATGGGCAGTATTTTGCCGGAAAAAACCAGCTCATGTATTTAAATTCGGGCCTGGAAGGGGATGAGGCCATCTACACGGCATCGGAGGATGGGTTTTACAAGCTGCGCGGCTATAGTATTTATTATGAGCGCAACCAGATGATGCAGGATTATATGGTTTCCCGGAAGGATGCAAGACGGGTAGAAAGCGGGACGCGGGATACGGTGATCCAGGATTTCCGCGAGCGGATGGAGGACAACCGGCAGGGGGCGGCGAGGGCCCGGTCTGCGATCGGACTTTTAGGAGGTGCGTGCAGTGTTATGGCAGTCCTTGTCCTTGCCGGAGGTCTTGTGATGTTCGGAAACTACCGGAAGATGAAGGACATGGAGGCGGTCATTGCTTCGGTGATGCCTTCGGATGGAAAGTCTGGGGCATTCCGGTCCTTTGCGAGAGCAGATGGCAGTGATGAGGTAGAGGTGGAAGCTGTGCCGGGTGAGGTATACCCGACACTTGCAGATATTGTGATCAGCCCGGAGCAAGGAAGCGGCACAGAAAGTTCCGTACCGGCTGGGACAGAGGGTGGTAAAGCTGGAAACACCCAGACAGAAGCTGGTGCGCCGGCAGGCGGAGCGGGGGCAGAAAGCCAGGAAAAAGCAGGGACACTTCACGGCGGTAACGCCGGGGCTTCAGCGGATGCGCTGTCCGGGGAAACGGAGCGTGGTCCGGTGGTGAAGGAATCAGGAAACCATGCGGATGACCCAGCCGCGAAAGAAGCGGAGGCTGGCGCGGCTGCCCAGACACCGCTTCAGGGGGCTAAGACCGGTGTGGCTGCCCAGGCAGCAGCTTCCGTACAGATCCCGGCAGATGCAGTAAAGCATGTGGTGCAAGAGGGCGAAACCTTGTATGGAATCTGTATGGAGCAGTACCACAGTATGGCGCAGATCCCGCAGATCTGTGCATGGAATGGACTGGCAGATGAGAATCATATTTCAGTTGGGCAGGAGTTGTATCTTCCTGCAAAATGAGGTATACTGGAACGAGATATGTTACGCATTAGGAGACAAATGAGATGAGTGATTTCAGCTCCATGAGCAGAGAAAGCAAGAAAGATAAGCTGCGCAGACAGGTTGTCAGGCCGCAGCAGGCCGCATGGAACGCTGATCCGCAGGAAGACAGTGAGACGGTGGTGCGCAAGGCCCATAACCGGGTGCTGCGCCGCAGATGGGGACTGGTGCTCCTGCTTGTGCTTCTCGTTGCGGGAGGGGCAACCGCGTGGATCTTTTACCAGCGCAATTACCACTATTCCAGCTATGAAACAGCGTGGCAGGTGGATTTAAACGAGGGAAGCCTTGTTGGTTATGAAAGCTTTGGAACAAATGTTTTAAAGTATACAAAGGACGGTGCCTCTTATATGGATAACCGGGGACGCACGGTGTGGACGGAAAGCTATGAAATGAAATCTCCCATCGTTTCCATAAAGGGAGATTACGCAGCCATTGCAGACCAGCAGGGAAACAGTATTTATATCTGCAATACCGATGGTACACTGGGACAGGCTGTCACGGTGCTTCCGATCAGTAAGGTTGCAGTATCCGGTACCGGCGTAACGGCAGCAGTACTCGAGGATTCCACATCCAGCTACATAACCTTTTTTAAGAAGGATGGAACATCTCTCGATATTACGGTAAAAACGAATATGTCGGGTGACGGCTACCCGCTCGATATCGCACTATCGGAGGATGGCACCCAGCTTATGTGCTCCTTCGTGTACCTGCAGGGCAGTGAACTGAAAAACCGCGTTGTATTTTATGATTTTTCAGAGATCGGAAAGAATGTCCCGAACCGTCTGGTAGGCGGCTTCGACGATGAATTCCAGGGAGATATGGTCCCGCGGGTAACGTATATGGGTGACCCGTATTCCTGCGCCTTCTCCGGAAAGGCCCTGACCTTCTTCTCATCCCGGAATCTGGCATCTCCGGAGTTAGTGGAGCAGAGGGCAATCGATGAGCGGATCGACAGTGTTTTCTATTCCGATGAGTATGCGGCAGCCATTGTCCGCAACACCACCGGGGAGTATGGAAGCAGGCTCGAGGTTTATAAAAAAGACGGCACCCATGTGCTCAGCAAGGAATTCAATTTTGAATATACGAATGCAGATTTAGATGGAGATCTGATCATCCTGTATAATGAAGATTCATGCAGGATTTATAATATGAGCGGAACGGAGAAGCTTGATGCGGCCTTCGATTTCCCTGTATCAAAGATCAGAAAGGGACGGTTCCCGGGCACGCTTGTGGTGACTGGTCCCCAGCAGATGCGTGAGCTGAAGCTGCGCTAGCCGGACCGCTGGATCATTACGCCGCTGTAACTGCGTTTCAGTTATGTACAGGCTCCGGCAGCAAAAGAGGTATGCAATACAAAATCATATAATACCAGGAGGTCTCACCAATGAACACTATCGATACCATGTCTGTGAACGCGATCCGCGTATTATCCGCAGATGCGATCCAGAAAGCAAAATCCGGTCATCCGGGTCTTCCGCTGGGCAGTGCCCCGGCTGCTTATGAGCTCTGGATGAACCACATGAACCACAATCCGGCAGATCCGCAGTGGGCAAACCGCGACCGTTTCATCTTATCCGGCGGTCATGGCTCCATGCTGTTATATTCCCTGCTCCATTTATTCGGATATGGTGATCTGTCCAAAGAAGATCTGATGAATTTCCGTCAGTTAGGCTCCAAGACCGCAGGTCATCCGGAGTATGGCCACACCGTTGGTGTTGAGGCAACGACCGGCCCGTTGGGTGCAGGTATGGGTATGGCAGTCGGCATGGCAGCAGCAGAAGCACATCTGGCAGCAATCTTCAACAAAGAAAACTACCCGGTTGTTGACCATTACACCTATGTACTGGGCGGCGACGGCTGTATGATGGAAGGTATTTCCTCTGAGGCATTCTCCCTGGCAGGAACCCTTGGCCTTTCCAAGCTGATCGTATTATACGATTCCAACCGTATTTCCATCGAGGGAAGTACCGATATCGCATTTACCGAGAATGTTCAGGAGCGCATGGCTGCATTCGGCTTCCAGACCCTGGACGTTGCAGACGGCAATAACTTAGAGGAGATCGGCAAGGCGATCGAGGAAGCAAAGGCAGATACTACCCGCCCGTCCTTCATCACCATTCACACCCAGATCGGCTATGGCTGTCCGGCAAAACAGGGCAAGGCAAGTGCACATGGAGAGCCGTTAGGTGAGGAAAACATTGAGGCTATGAAAGACTTCCTCGGCTGGCCATCCAAAGAGCCGTTCTATGTACCGCAGGAGGTTTATGACCACTACAAGAAGGCAGCTGAGGAGAAGGCTGAGTCTGAGGCAGCATGGAATGTGATGTTTGCTGCATACTGCCAGGAGTACCCGGAGATGGAAGCACTCTGGAACCAGTACTACGGCGGTACCGACGAGCTGGCAAAGGCTCTCATGGAGGATGAATCCTTCTGGGCAAATAGCGAGAAAGCTGAAGCAACCCGTAACCTTTCCGGTAAAGTCATCAACAAGTTAAAAGACCGCATGCCGAACCTGATCGGCGGTTCTGCTGACCTGGCACCGTCCAACAAGACCAATATGAGCGATGCAGGTGATTTCTCCAAGGCAGACTATGCCGGAAGAAATATGCACTTTGGCGTGCGTGAGCTGGCTATGACCGCAATCGGAAATGGTATGATGCTGCACGGAGGACTGCGTACCTACGTATCCACCTTCTTCGTATTCAGTGATTACACCAAGCCGATGGCACGTCTGTCTGCTCTGATGAAGCTGCCGTTAACCTTCGTATTCACCCACGACAGCATTGGTGTCGGCGAAGACGGCCCGACCCATGAGCCGATCGAGCAGCTGGCTATGTTCCGCGCAATGCCGAACTTCCATGTATTCCGTCCGTGTGATGCAACCGAGACGGCAGCTGCATGGTACAGCGCAGTAACCTCCAAGACCACACCGACCGCACTGGTACTGTCCAGACAGAACCTGGCTCCGATGCCGGGAAGCTGCAAGGATGCTTTAAAGGGCGGTTATGTCATCGATGACTGCGAGGGAACCCCGGACCTGATTCTCATCGCTTCCGGTTCCGAGGTAGAGCTTTCTGTAAAGGCAAAAGCAATCCTGGCAGCAGAGGGCAAGAAGGTCCGCGTCGTATCCATGCCGTGCATGGATCTTTTTGAGGAGCAGTCTGCTGAATATAAAGAGTCCGTACTCCCGAAAGAAGTGCGCAAGCGTGTTGCCGTAGAGGCACTGAGCGACTTCGGATGGGGCAAATATGTTGGCCTGGACGGTGCATGTGTCACCATGACCGGTTTTGGAGCAAGCGGCCCGGCTTCCCAGCTCTTTGAGCATTTTGGATTCACCGCAGAGCATGTTGCTGAGGTAGCACGCAGCCTGTAACATTCATTTGCAATTGATACCGCATTGCGTAAACAGTAACGCGTGAACAAGTAACACGATACCGCCTGGCAGAAAAACTGCCGGGCGGTTTTTTCTTGCATTCATCTCAGAATTCTTTTATACTACATACAAGAAATACAAGATTTTGGAAAAGGGGTGCCTGTTTCTAAAAGGAAAGAGGAACAGGGGAAGACCCTGATCGGAGAAAGGAGTTTGGCCATGTGCGAAAACGGAAAGAAATGTATTGGTGTTGATGTGGGGGGAACCTCCGTCAAGATTGGTTTATTTGAGACAGACGGTACCTTACGGTTTAAGTGGGAAGTTCCCACCAGAAAAGAAGAGGGCGGCCGGTATATTTTAGAGGATGTGGCTGCTTCCATCCGGGAAGTGCTGGCGGAAAGGGAGATTCATTTAGCAGATATCCTGGGAGCCGGACTCGGTATTCCGGGACCGGTCCTGCCGGACGGTTACGTGGAGGTCTGCGTAAACCTTGGCTGGAGAGATTTGAATCCGCAGAAGGAATTAAGCGCCCTGTTAGACGGCATTCCGGTTAAGAGCGGAAATGATGCCAACGTGGCAGCGCTTGGTGAGATGTGGCGTGGCGGCGGTATGGGCTTTACCGATATTGTCATGGTAACGCTCGGGACCGGCGTTGGCGGCGGCATTATTATCGATGAAAAGATCATTGCAGGCAAGCATGGACTGGGCGGCGAAATCGGTCATATCCATGTCCGCGATGAAGAGTGGGAGCACTGCAACTGCGGCGGCGTAGGCTGTGTAGAGCAGATCGCCAGCGCAACCGGCATTGCCAGGGAAGCAAGACGCCGTATGGCGGCAGAAGAGACTCCTTCCGCACTTCGCCAGTATGGCGATGACGTAACCGCAAAGGATGTTCTGGATGCGGCAAAGGCAGGGGATGAGCTGGCGCTTTCCGTTGTCGAGACGGTAGGACGTTATCTGGGACTGACGCTGGCAACCATTGCCATGACAGTCGATCCGCAGATGTTTGTCATTGGCGGCGGTGTATCAAAAGCTGGTCAGTTTTTGATCGATATCATCGACAAGTATTACCAGCATTACACCCCGATCTCAGAGAACAAGGGCGTTATTGGTCTGGCAAAGCTGGGAAATGATGCGGGAATCTACGGGGCAGCCCGTCTGGTTCTTGGTTAGAACTTCACATGTATCAAAAAAAGAAACGCCCGGAGCATGATTGCTCCGGGCAAACTATTGCAAAACCGCGTAAAATCGTATAAAATGAGGAGACCCCGGTGGACTTTCGTCCAGCCGGGGCAATTATGAAAAATCTATGTGCAATTTGACTGTTTCATCAAGTTACAACCTTTTCTTAAGTTGTTTTCAGTATAGGAAAAAGTTGTGAATAAATTATGAACGACACATGAACAAAATGTAAAAAGTAGTGCAAAATTAATAATTATCTTTCGTGAAGTGCAGTTTCTTTGTGAAAATAGCAAAAAGAAAAATTGGTAACAACCACTAAGAGGAGGACATTATGTCAGAAGAGAGAAGAAGACGGACGATCGTGATCGGTCATAAAAACCCGGATACCGATTCCATCTGCTCCGCAATCTGCTATGCAGCATTAAAATCCAAGATCACCGGAAAAGAGTATGTTCCGGGCCGTGCAGGTCATGTGAATGAGGAGACCCAGTATGTGCTGAACTATTTTAACGTAGAGGCACCGCAGCTGATCGAGAGCGTAAAGACACAGGTCAAGGATATCGAGATCCGTGCGACCAAGGGTGTAAACCGCAACATTTCCTTAAAGAAGGCATGGAACCTGATGCAGGATGCCCACGTTACAACCTTACCGGCAGTCAGTGAAAACGGCGTGCTGGAAGGCCTCATCACTGTTGGCGATATCACCAAATCCTACATGAACGTTTTAGACAGCAGCATTTTGTCTAAGGCACATACCCAGTATAAGAACATTCTGGAGACACTGGAAGGTGCAATGGTAGTCGGCGACGAGAACGACTATTTCAATCAGGGTAAGGTTCTGATTGCAGCTGCAAACCCGGATATGATGGAGTATTATATTTCCGAGCATGATCTGGTTATCCTTGGAAACCGTTACGAATCCCAGCTGTGCGCGATTGAGATGGAGGCAGACTGCATTATCGTCTGTGAGGGTGCTGCCGTTTCCATGACCATTCGCAAGCTGGCACAGGAGCATGGCTGCACCGTTATGACCACTCCGTACGATGCTTACACCGCAGCACGTCTCATCAACCAGAGTATGCCGATCGGACATTTCATGAAGACCGAAGACCTGATCACCTTTGAGGACAGTGATTTTATCGATGACATCAAAGAGGTTATGGCAAGCAAGCGTCACCGTGATTTCCCGATCTTAAATAAAGATGGCAAGTACCTCGGCATGATCTCCCGCAGAAACTTACTGGGCGCAAAGGGCAAGCAGATCATCTTGGTAGACCACAACGAGAAAAACCAGGCTGTAGACGGTCTGGAAAATGCCGACATCCAGGAGATCATTGACCATCATAAGCTGGGAACCGTTGAGACCATCTCCCCGGTATTCTTCCGCAACCAGCCGGTTGGCTGTACCGCAACGATCGTATACCAGATGTATCATGAGAATAATGTAGAGATTGACAAAGCGACCGCAGGCATGCTGTGCAGTGCGATCATTTCCGATACCTTGTTATTCCGTTCTCCGACCTGCACCCCGGTCGACAAGATGGCAGCAACCGAGCTTGCAAAGATCGCTGAGATCGATATGGACCGTTATGCGGCAGATATGTTCTCAGCAGGCAGCAACCTGCGCGGCAAGAGCAATGAGGAAATCTTCTATCAGGATTTCAAACTGTTCAATTCCGGCAAGATCAGCTACGGCGTAGGTCAGATCAGCTCCTTAAACGCAGACGAGCTGACTGAGTTAAAAGACCGTCTGCTTCCGTTCTTAAAGAAGCCGCACGAGGAGCACGGGGTAGATATGATCTTCTTCATGCTGACCAACATTCTGACAGAATCCACCTCTCTTCTTTGCGAGGGAGAGGGTGCAGAAGATCTGATCCGTCTGGCATTCCATATGGAAAATGCCAGTGATGATGCAGAGGCGAATGTCGTAGAGCTTCCGGGCGTGGTATCCAGAAAGAAACAGCTGATCCCGTCGATCATGATTGCCAGCGAGGCATAAGAGGAGAAGATTATTATGGGAAAACAGAGTTGGCGGGGCGGCAATATGCTGTACCCGGTACCGGCCGTAATGGTAAGCTGTGCACGGCCTGGCGAAAAACCAAATATCATAACGGTAGCCTGGGCCGGGACCGTCTGCTCTGCCCCGGCCATGCTCTCCATTTCCGTGCGCAAGGAGCGCTATTCCTACGACATCTTAAAGGAGACCGGAGAGTTTGTTGTAAATCTGGTGACAAAAGACCTGGTCTTTGCAACCGATTACTGCGGTGTGAAATCCGGCCGCGACACCGATAAGTTCAAAGAGATGAAGCTGACACCCCTGCCATCGCAGCACATCAGCGCACCCGGCATTGCCGAGAGCCCGCTGAACCTGGAGTGCCGCGTGAAACAGGTGGTGGAGCTTGGAAGCCATGACATGTTCATCGCGGAGATCGTGGGTGTGACGGTGGATGACCGTTACATGGATGCGAAGGGAACCTTCCATTTAAATGATGCGAAGCTGGTGAGCTATTCCCACGGAACCTATTTTGAGCTCGGAGAAAAGATCGGAACGTTTGGATATTCGGTGCGGAAAGATTCGGCAAAAGCTGGTACGAAAAAGAAAAAAGAATCCGCAAAAACCTCCGGCAGAACTGGAAATAGAAGCGGAAAACTTTCAGAAGCAGCGAAGCACACACGCAGGAGGAACGCAAAATGAAATCAAACATTACTTTAGTAGGCATGCCGGCTTCCGGCAAGAGCACCATCGGCGTTTTGCTGGCAAAGCGCCTGGGTTATTCTTTTGTTGATGTAGATATTGTGATCCAGGAAAAGACCGGCCAGTTATTAAAAGAGATCATTGCAGAGCGCGGGACGGAAGGCTTTTTAAAAGTCGAGGAAGATGTTAATGCAGGACTGGAACTGGAGCATTCCGTGATCGCCCCGGGCGGCAGTGTTATCTACGGCCCCAAGGCGATGGAACACCTGCATGAGATCAGCACGGTTGTGTACCTGAAACTGAGCTATGAAGATGTAAAGCAGCGTCTTGGCGATTTAAAAGACCGCGGCGTAGCGTTAAAAGACGGTATGACACTTCTGGACCTTTACAAGGAACGTGTGCCGCTTTACGAGAAGTATGCAGATGTGACCATCGATGAGACAGGAAAAACCCTTGGTGCCTGTGTCGATGAGCTGCGAAAGATTATGGAACAGCGGATGGAAGACGGAAAGCAGGCGCGCCCATAGATTTTTGCGTGTTCCATGCAAAGGGCTCCGTACAGTCAGAAACCGGAAATGACTGGTTTTATGACCGGCTCCCAGCTTTCAGCCAGCCGCTCCAGGGAAAAGGCAGCATTGGCCGGACTGGTGGACGGACAGAGAATGGCAGGCCGTCCGGTGAGCGGTTCACAGTAACGACTGTAAAGCTTAAATGCAGTACCGCCGTTTGTGATGATTGTGTGGATATCTGCTGTTTTTAAAATGCGGCTGATATCTGCCGGGACCGCGTTTTTGATGCTGCTGTCGCTGGAACCCTTAATATCGCAGGATGCGATGACATCCCAGAGAGCAAGACCATGTGTAAGAAGCATGGTCTTTTTTTCGTCTATGGATTGAGGAACCGGAACATTCAGAAGCCGGGCCATGAGTTTCCAGAACCGGTTTTGCGGGTGTCCGTAATAGAACTGGTTCTCCCTGGACTTTACGGAAGGGAAACTTCCCAGGATCAGGATACGGGAGTATGTGTTAAAAACAGGGTCAAAGGTGTGCTGAACGTGGGTATAACCCGGAGGCAGGGACAGGATGCCGGAATTCATAAAAACCTTCTTTCTGCGGGAGTCGTTGATATTTGGATCTTCCTGCTTGTAAATTGTGTTTGTCTGGTTGTCATTAACTGTATGCTTTTTCTGCCGGAAAGTCAATTTTTTCTTTGTAACCTGTGCTATACTATATCTTATATGATGCGAGAAGTGCGGTTGCTCTTGATCAGGGAGAAACTACAGCAGGAAAAAGAAAGGGTGAGATCATGGAGCTGGATGAGAAACAGAACGCAGTGTCAGGACTTCTGGAAGACTTTTCGGAGGAACATCTCTGGGAGTGCATTGTGGCGTTTCAGGGAGAATCGTTTTTGACGATGTCCGGACTTCCCTATACTTATACGCTGAAACAGGGAAAACGCGGTGGCTTTACCAGAGAATTGTGGGTAGACCGCAGAGAAAACAGCAAGTCCATTACCTGGAGTTCCGTCCGGATGGCATTTCAAAACGTATTGAAGATGAAAGAAGCTCTTCCAGATGGCGGGAAGCCTTATGTGAAACGGCCAAAGGCGCTGGGAGATATCCGCGGAGTTTCCTATATTTATCCGCTGTTTTCCCGCTTTGTACTGATTGAGACAAATCTGGATAGGGAAAGAACATGTGACGGGCAGCTTTGTATGCAGCTGGAAGAAAATACAGAAGGTGAGACAGCATGAATTTAAAAGAACAGCAATATGTATGCACGCTGGCGCGGTGCCAGAGTATTTCCCGGGCAGCAGAGGAGCTTTTTATCTCACCGTCGGCACTAAGTGTCTATATCAGCAATCTGGAAAAATATCTGGGAGTCCGCCTGTTTGAGCGGACGGGTAAGGGAAAAGCATTTGTGCTGACGTCTATTGGAGAAGAGTATGTGGTGCGCGCAGAAAAAATGCTGGAATTAAAGGCAGAGTTTGATGGCCTTTTGGAAAACGAACTGCATAAAAGCCATGCGACGATCCGGGTAGGAATCCAGCAACGGCGCGCCATTTCCATTGTACCGGAGGCGCTGCAGCGTTTCATGGAACGTTATCCGGATGTGGACGTGATCTTCCGGGATGGAAATCTTGAAGATCTGACGGGGATGTACCGGGATGGAACGGTGGATTTTATGATCTCCATTTTCCGGGATGAATTGCCGGATGCGGTCTATAGGGAGATTGCGAAAGAACAGGTACTTCTGGCATTGCCGGATACCCACCCGGCAATCCAGTATGCATATCCGGTTGAGGGAGATGATTTTTTGCATCTGGATATGCAGTATTTAAACCGGGAGACTTTTATTGTTCCTACGCAGTCGCAGAGTATGCGCAGAACAGCAAACCACATTTTTGAACAGGCCCGGATCCGCCCGGGGCGCCTGATCGAGATCGGGCATTTCGATATTATCATGAGCATGGTAAACCAGGGACTCGGAGTCGGCTTTAACCGGCTCGGCTACATTAAGGATATGCAGAAATTCGACCATGTGCGCTATTTTCTGATCGGGAAAGATACATACGAGTCCAGCCTGGTACTGGTTTACCGCAAAGGACATGTGATATCAGAATGCGAGCAGTATCTGATGGATATTTTAGAGGATACGATCCGCCAGCGATACCAGATGGATGCGCAATAAGTGAGGAAACTTTCGCCGGTCTATCACCAGCATTCCGAAAGTCATGTGGAGTGGATGCAAAACATGACAAAAACTACACGAATTCGACAAACAATTCAAAAAATTTAAAGATACTTTAAAAAAAACAAAATGGAAAAAAATTGCCGCTCCTGTTATACTTTAACACAATAAAGTTTAACAGGAGGTGGCTTTTTGTATGAGTACCAAGAAAAAGTTTCGCGTACCGCACAGTTTCGTGATCGTATTTTCTATTATTATTGCAGCTGTGCTCTTAACCTGGATCATTCCGGCCGGTGAGTATGTCCGTGTGGAGAATGCGGATGGCATTAAGGTCATTGATCCGACCCAGTTCAGTTACATCCAGAGAACGCCGGTTAACCCGCTGCTGATCCCGATGTACATTGTAAAAGCATTTGTAAAACGTGTAGATATCATGCTGGTTATCTTATTCTCCGGCGGTGCATTCCACATGCTGACCCAGTCTGGCGCACTGCAGGCAGTGATCGCAAAGCTGGCAAAAAAATTCTCCAACAACCTGTATGTGTTCATTCCGATTCTGACCCTGATGTTTGGTCTGATCTGCACCACCCAGGCTGTGAACATGTTCATCGCATTTGCTCCGGTCATGGTCATGCTGGCTCTGGCAATCGGACTGGATTCCATCACTGGCGCAGCCATCATTTTGCTGGGCGGCGCGATCGGATTTTCCACCGGTACCTTAAACCCGAATACCACAGTTGTTGCGCAGAAGATTGCTGAGCTTCCGCTCTACTCCGGTATCGGATACCGCTGGGTATGTTTTGCTGTTTACTATGTGATCACCAATATTTTCCTGGTACGCTATGCGTTAAAGATCAAAAAGGACCCCACCAAGAGCCCGATGTACGATCTGGACCAGACCAGTGAGCTTCGTGCCGGAGGCGGTCTGGATGATTTCGGAACCATCGATACCCGCAAGGTCTTAAGCATCATTGCTCTGGTTGTTTCCCTGGGTGTTGTTATTTACGGCAGCATCAAGCTTGGCTGGGATATGCCGGAGATGGCAGCTATGTTTATCTGGCTGGCGATCATCGTAGGATTTATTTCCGGTTTCGATACTGAGACCATTTCGAAGAACTTCCTGGAAGGCTGCAAGAAGATGATGTCTGCCATGATCATCATTGGTCTGGCACAGTCCATCAGCACGATCATGTCTGACGGTAAGATCATCGATACCGTTGTCCATGCCCTGGCTGGCGGCCTTGGCAGCGTGCCGACCCTGTTACAGGCACCGGCTATGCTGATCGCAAACACCATCATCAACGTATTCTTAACTTCTGGTTCCGGACAGGCAGCAGCTGTTATGCCGATCCTGGTACCGCTTTCCGACCTGATCGGTGTTACCAGACAGACCGCAGTCCTGGCATTCAACTTCGGCGACGGCTTCTGTAACTACATCCTGCCGACCTCTACCGCACTGATGGGTATCATCAGCGCCTGCAACATCCCGTATGACCGCTGGATGCGTTTCATGTGGAAGATGTTCGCAATCTGGCTGGTTGTCGGTACGGTTCTGCTTGTGATTGCACAGCTGATCAATTACGGACCAATGTAAAGTTACAACAATTGCAACATGCGAGGATATCCGGAAGTTGCATAAAAGGTACGGTTGGCGCGCTGCTGTTTGTGCAGCGTGTGGGCCGTAATGTATAAAAGGAGGAATTGTGGAAATCATGAGTGATAAGAAATCCCTGTTTCAGGCCATCGATGCGCAGCGGGATACGCTGTGCTCCATGGCAGACCAGATTTTTGATAACCCGGAGTATGAGGGCGAAGAAGTTTTTGCGAGCGGTCTTCTGACCGATTATCTGATTGCGAATGGCTTTGATGTGCAGATGGGCGTTGGCGGCTTCAAAACTGCGTTCCGTGCCACCTACAGCCATGGCGAAGGAGGCCCGGTGATTGGCATTCTGTGTGAGTACGATGCGCTCCGCAATCTTGGTCATGGCTGCGGACATCACATGCAGGGTCCGGGCTGCCTTGGCGCGGCAGTTGCCTTAAAGAACCTGGATACTGATAAGTCGTTCCAGTTAGTGGTATATGGAACTCCAGCAGAGGAAACCTTCGGTAGCAAGGTCCAGATGATCCAGAATGGCTGCTTCAAAGAGCTGGATGTTGCACTGATGATGCACGGCGGCCCGAATACCTGTACCGATATCAAGTGTCTGGCACAGAAAAGTTACAATGTTACGTTCCACGGACACCGCGCCCATGCAGCGCTTGCGCCGGAAAAAGGCAGAAGTGCATTCGATGCAATGCTGGTGGCATTCCAGGGCGTAGAATTCTTACGGGAGCATGTGCCGGATGATGTGCGCATGCACTACTGCATGACCGAACTTCCGGGTCCGTCCAATGTAGTTCCGGCTACCGCAAAAGGTGAATTTTCCTTGCGTTCCTTCTCCAGAAAGGAACTGGAAGAAGTCAGCCTGCGCTTCCAGGACATCATCAAGGGCGCTGCGCTGATCGCAGGCGTTACTTATGAGATCGAGGAAGGAACCTTCTTCTACAATAAGATTCCGGTGCTTGGCTTAAACAAGCTTCTGATGGAGAATGCTGAGCTTGCGGGAGCACCGCAGCTGGCACCGCCGAGAGAAAAGACCGGTTCCACTGATTTTGGCAATGTCATGTATGAGATCCCGGGTTCCTGCATCCGTGTGGCATTCGTACCGGAGGGAACTGCTTCCCATTCCCAGGAGTTCGTAGATGCGGGCAAGAGCGAGAACGCACATAATTGTGTGATCTATGGTGCAAAAGCCATTGCCGGTGCCTGCTACGACCTGATCACAACAGACGGACTGATGGATCAGATCAAGGAAGAATTTGCGGAAAATAGAAAGAAAAATCAGTAACAAACGACAAAATATGGTATAATGAGCGCAAGTGAGCCAGGAGCGTGCGTGCACGATCTTGGCAAACGGCGAGACAAGCGAGTGACAGAGTCACGAGAAAGAAAAGAAATGCTGCTTGCATGGATTATAGAAGAGACGCAGCTGCGAGGGTACAAAACCTCTTGCAGCCGCGAAGAGACTATTTTCGTGCAGCGGCTACATGAATGAGAAGAGGGCTGACGGGAAAGTTGGTCCTCTTTTTTATTACGGTGCGTATCGAGGGACCGTGGTTCTTGTTGTGCACCGGTCAAAGAAAACCGTGAAGCAGTATACTTGCGCTAAGGCGGCTGATTGCTGAAGCAACCAGGGAGAATCATGAAGGAATAACTTAGCGTTGGACGGCTGGGCGCCAGACGCAGGAAGGAGACATGTGATGAGTAGAAAGAAAAAATGGAAAGAACTGGGACTGGATGCATTGTTTGATTTTGCCGGGGCCTTTTTGCAGGCAATCGGAATCTGGTGTTTTATCGAGCCAAGCCACGTTGCGCCGGGCGGCGTGTCTGGTATTGCGCTGATGTTAAACCATTTGTTTTCCCTGCCGATTGGTACAATGAGTCTGGTATTTAATATCCCGCTTCTTCTGGCTTCCTGGTTTTTACTGGACCGGGAAATGACTCTCAAAACGATCCGCACGGTTATCTGGATGAGTGTGGTCCAGGATTTTGTCTCTGCGTCCGGAATATGGCAGTATGAAGGAGACCGTCTGATCGCCTGCGCGTTCGGCGGAATTTTTGCCGGAGTCGGCATGGCACTGATCTTCATGCGTAATTCCACAACGGGCGGCGGCGATATCCTGGCCAAGCTTTTGCAGAAGCTCCGTCCTTATATGCAGACCGGCTATGCAATCATGCTGGTGGATTTTGTGGTTGTCGGTGCTTCCATTCTGGTGTTTGGTGAGATTGAGGCAGCCATGTACGGTATCATCTCCATTGTCTGCACAACCCAGGCCATGGATACCATTCTCTACGGTATGAACCGGGGAAGCATGATCACGGTCCACTCCGAAAAGAACGAAGAGATCGCCCAGGAAATCATGCAAACCCTGGACCGTGGAACTACATTTTATAAGAGCATCGGCGGCTACAGCGGGAAAGAAGGCCTGACCCTGACTTGCGCCGTGGACCGCAAACAGTTTCACCTGGTAAAAGAGATCATTGACCGGCATGATCCGAAGGCCTTTATTATCGTGTCACCGACCAAGGAAACCTATGGGGAAGGATTCCTGGGGGGTTACCGGAACTTGTAAGATGAATGAATAATAAATTGTAAACAGAGAATCGCAGAACTTTATTCTTGATTTTGCATAGAGCCTATGCTATACTCTTCCACGTTGCAAAGCCCATAAAAACAAGGTCTTACAGGGCTATCGCCGATTTCCGGCGTAGGTCATATACCGTTGGTATATGCCTCCGCAGCAGTTGCCAGATGCACATATAACGTGTTTGCCTGGAACATTGCTGCGCGAAAATGAATCGAGTGTTCGTGACCTTCCACTCGTAAAACAAAACTAAAGGAGAATCATATGATGAACGAGAGGTACAACTACAACTCTGTAACCGGCCGTCTCACCCAGAGTGCAGCCATTGCAGCCATTTATGTGGCACTGACCATGATCGTGGCACCGATTGCATTCGGACCGATCCAGTTCCGGATTTCCGAAGCACTGTGCGTGCTTCCGTATTTCCTTCCGGGTGCAGTACCAGGCATTACCATCGGCTGTTTCCTCGCAAACCTGCTTTGCGGAGCAGCACCGCTCGATGTGGTGTTCGGCAGCATCGCAACCCTCATCGGGGCACTGGGTTCCTACTATCTTGGAAAGAAAAGCAAATGGCTGGTATGTGTTCCGCCGATCCTTTCCAACACCATCATCATTCCGTGGGTCCTGCGTTATGCCTATGGCTCCACAGATCTGATTCCGTTCGCTATGGTAACTGTTGGAATCGGAGAGATCCTGGCAGTCGGAGTGCTCGGAAATATTCTGTTGCTCGCGCTGGAGCGGCATCACAGAGCGGTATTTGCACAGTAACAATATTGCACAGTAACGAACGAGGGCCGAAAGGTTTCGTCCCCGCC